>JADFVY010000355.1 GCA_015222795.1 Pseudomonadota bacterium
GCTTCGGGCCTTACCCATCCGATGCAGTTGCTCTCGCCGCCGGACGGCAGCAAGCGTCGCTTCATCGTCGAGCAGATCGGCACCATCAAAATCCTGCAGCCGGATGGTGAGCTCGCGGGCGAGGACTTTCTGAACATCAAACACAAGATCGTCGATCAGTGGGAGTTCTTCGATGAAGAGGGCCTGCTCGGCATGGCCTTCCATCCGGACTTCAAGAAAAACGGCCTGTTCTACGTCGCTTACAGCTCGCCGCTGTTCGGCAACGCCGGCGTCGCCCAGCATCTGTGGTACGCGCATACCAACGTGGTTGCGGAATATCGTGTATCCAAGGACGACCCGAACGTAGCCGACCCGAACTATGAGCGCATCGTGATGGCGACCCATTGGCCGCAGTTCAACCATAACGGCCACTGGATCGATTTCGGCCCGGACAAGATGCTGTATGTATCGATGGGCGACGGCGGTTACGCCAACGACTGGGGCATCGGCCATAATCCCGAGACCGGCAACGGCCAGGATATGACCGTCACCTTGGGCAAAATCCTGCGCATCGACGTCAATGTAAGCAACGATGGCGGCGACGGTTACAAGATTCCGAAGGACAACCCCTTCGTCGGCAACGACGAAGTGGCCCCGGAAATCTGGGCCTCCGGCTTCCGCAATCCGTGGCGTTGTTCGTTCGACATGGGCGGCAAGAACGAGTTGTTCTGCGGCGACGTCGGCCAGAACAGCTATGAGGAAATTGATATCGTCAAAAAGGGCGGCAACTATGGCTGGCGCGTCAAGGAAGGTACCAAGTGCTTCGACTTCCTGAAGCCGAACGACCACCCGAAATCCTGCAGCGACGATGGCATGATCGACCCGATCATCGAATACAAAAACTGCGGCGCCAAGCCGGAAGGTTGTAAGGGTATCTCGATTACCGGCGGTTATGTCTATCGCGGTTCGAACAAGGCCTGGGACGGCAAGTACTTCTTCGGCGACTGGTCGAAGTCCTTCGCGGTCAAGGACGGTCAGCTGTTTGTCGGCACCAATAAAGGCGGCAAATGGAGCATGGAAGACGTGAAGATCACGAACATGCCCGACTGGAACGAATATGTCATGGCCTTCGGCCAGGATGGTGACGGCGAAATCTATATCATGGGCACCAACGTCCGTGGCCCGGTCGGCCAGCAGGATACGATCTACAAGATCGTCCCCTGAGACTGACAGGTATCGACAAATCCTGTCCGGCTTTATCGCCGGGCAGGTTTCGATAAATTCATCCCCGACCCGGCCTGCCAGTTTTGGTGGACGGGTCGGGGTTTTTCTTGCCGTTGTCGCAATTGAGCCATGGATTGATCACTTGAACAATTCCACATATGTATACTGTTAAATTTAGGAGATGACGTTGCTCAAATATTCAAGCGCATTGGCCGCTCTGGCGATGATCGGTGTTCTGGCGTCGCCCACTCTGGCCGGCGGAACCGGAGAAGAGCCTCCGAAATTCACGGACGAACTGCTTAACGACCCCGCCGTGCTCGCCGCGGGTCAGGAAATCTGGGTCGAACAGTGCCAGTTTTGTCATGGAAAGAACGCCTACCCGGGCAAGGCACCGAAACTGAAACCGCGCAAATATACCCCTGAATTTGTTTACAAGCGCGTGACCAGGGGCTTTAAGGGCATGCCGGCCTGGGGCGATGTTTATAATCAGGAAGAGAGAATGGCCGTCACCGCCTGGATTAAAAGCAAGGATTTCAGTAACTGATCCTTGCCGCCTGTATTTTCACGGTCCGGACCATATAGATGAACCTGAATCCGGAAAACGGCATCCATCTGACTTATTGCTCGAACATCCATCCAGGCGAAACCTGGGCGGATGTGCGGGTGCAGATCGGCGCGCATTTGCCGAAAGTAAAGTCGCATATATCGCCGGATGAACCGTTCGGCATCGGTTTGCGGCTGTCCGCCGTCGCGGCCGAAAGCCTGTCCGAACCCGCCGCCATGGAAGAGTTCAAATCCTTCCTGGCCGGTGAGAATCTCTATGTCTTCACCATCAACGGCTTCCCTTACGGCGAATTCCACGGCCGCCCGGTGAAGGAAAACGTCTACCTGCCGGATTGGCGGGATGATGAACGGCTGGCCTATTCAAACCGGTTGGCCGACCTGCTGGCGGAGTTGTTGCCGGGCGACCTCGATCTCGAGGGCAGCATCAGCACAGTCCCCGGCGCCTTCAAACCCGAAATACGGACGGATGCGGATGTCGCGGCGATGGTGGATAATCTGATCCGTCACGCGGCCCATCTGGTGGCGCTGCGCGAACGGACCGGCCGCACGGTGACGCTGGAACTGGAACCGGAACCCTGCTGTTTTATCGAGACCATCGACGAAGCGGTCGATTTCTTCGGGAACCATCTGTTTTCGGCCGACGCCATCGCCAGCATGGCCGACAGGACGGGCCTGTCCGGCGCGGCCGCCGAAGCGGCGTTGCGCCGCCATCTGGGCGTCTGTCTGGACCTCTGCCATGCGGCGGTGGAATACGAAGACCCGGAACAGGCGCTGGAAAGCCTGGCGAGGGCCGGCATCCGGATCGGCAAGATGCAGATCAGCGCCGGGCTCAGGTTCGCGGCGGTGGACGAATCCACGATCGAACTGCTGCGGCCCTTCAACGACGCGGTTTATCTGCACCAGGTGGTGGAGCGCAACAGCGCCGGTCTGGCCCGCTATGTCGATCTGCCCGAGGCCATCGCGGCCGTGGAAAAAAATAATGGTGATAGAGAGTGGCGGGTTCATTTCCATGTACCCATATTCCTGGATAATCTCGGCCAATTCTCGACCACGCAAGACTTCATTCGCGAAATGCTGGCCCGACAGCGGGCCGCGCCGTTCACGCCGCATCTCGAGGTCGAGACCTACACCTGGGACGTACTGCCGCCGGACTATCGCAATGTCGATGTGGACTCGGCGATCGTGCGCGAGCTGCAATGGGTCCGCGATCAGTTGGGCCAATGAAAAGGAAACGTGACAGGTAATGGGCTCGCAACGGAATAAGTACCTGGAACTGCTGCATGGCTGGCTGGCCCGCCAACTGGACGCCGCCGCGCTGGCCTGGCTCGACGAGCAGTTGGGCAAGGCCGATGGGGCGGACCGCGACCTTTACCTCGCCGTCGGTCTGGCGCCGCGCAAGCTCGGCAAGGCGGATCTGATACTCTGCGCGGACGATCTGGCGGCGGCCGACGCCGCGCGGCCCGGCTGGAACCCGGCGGGCTGGAGCGTCGATCAGGCGGCGCGCATCGCCCTGCTGCTGGCCGCCGCGCGCGACGAAGGCGGGTTCCCCGCGAAACTGGAACGGCTCTGCAATACCGCTGATGTACGCGAACTGATCGCCTTCTATCAGGGACTGCCACTTTATCCGAACCAGAAGGCTTACGTGGCGCGGGCCGGCGAGGGCGCGCGGACCAACATGAAGGCGGTGTTCGAGGCCGTCGCCCACCACAATCCCTATCCGGCCGAACAGTTCGACGAACATAGCTGGAATCAGCTTGTGCTGAAGGCGGTTTTCGTCGGCGGCGCGCTGAACCCGATCCATGATTTCGACCGTCGCCGCAATGAAGATCTCGCCCGCACACTGGTCGATTACGCCCATGAACGCTGGGCCGCCAGCCGCGTCATCACGCCGGAGCTATGGCGCGCCGTCGGGCCCTTTATCGACGAGCCCATGCTGGGCGACATGAAGCGCGTGGCGACAAGCGACGACCCGGTCGAACGCCAGGCCGCGGTGCTGGCCCTGCGCGAAAGCGGCACGCCGGGAGCGACCGTCCTGATCAATTTATCGCCGGATATTGTTTCAGAGGTTGAAGCCGGGCGCGTTTCTTGGGAAACTGTCGCCGAGGAATGCAAAAAACCACAATAAAAATAACGTTTTAGGAGTGAGACAAGATGAATGTCATCGACCCGCACATCCATATGAGCGCCCGCACGACGGACGATTACGAGGCCATGGCGGCGGCCGGTGTCGTCGCGGTGATCGAGCCCGCCTTCTGGCTGGGCCAGCCGCGCACCAATGTCGGCAGCTTCATTGATTACTACTCCTCGCTGATCGGGTGGGAGCGGTTCCGCGCCGCCCAGTTCGGCATTGCCCATTACTGCACCATCGGCCTGAACAGCAAGGAAGCCAACAACGAGGCGCTGGCCGAGGAAGTGATGGAAATTCTGCCCCGCTTCCTGACCAAGGAAGGCGTGGTTGCGATCGGCGAGATCGGCTACGACGAGCAATCGCCGCTGGAGGATAAATATTTCCGCGCACAGCTGGACCTGGCCCGCGAGCTGGAAATGCTGGTCATGATCCACACGCCCCACCGCGACAAGAAGAAGGGCACCACGCGTTCCATGGATGTCGCGCTGGAACATGGGCTGGAGCCGCACCGCGTCGTGATCGACCATAATAACGAGGAAACCGTCCGCGAGGTTCTGGACCGCGGTTTCTGGTCCGCCTTCACAATCTATCCCAAGACCAAGATGGGCAACGAGCGCATGGTCGAGGTCGTGCGTCAATACGGATCGGAACGCATCATCGTCGATTCCAGCGCGGACTGGGGCGTGTCGGACCCGATGGCCGTGCCCAAGGTGGCGAACCTGATGGCCCAGCGCGGCATCCCCGAGCATGACATCCATATGAGCTGCTATCAAAACGCGCTCGACGCCTATGGCCAGAGCGGCCAGTTCAACGAATCCGACTGGCTTACCCCGGCGGCGATCGATCAGCGCACCCTGTTCGAGGGCAATTCGGTCCTGCGCGGTCAGGCCCCGCGCGTCGACGAGGAGGAAGCGGCCGAGGACATGGCCGTCGGCTAATCGAACCTGGGCGCGAGCCAGTGTCCGTTCGCGCCCATGACGGGACGCCCTTCGACATTAATGTCTCTATCGCCATCGTGGGCGGCGGCGCCTGCGGGCTGACCGCCGCCCTGGCGGCGCGCGATACCGGCCGGGACATCATGCTGTTCGAGCGCGACCGCGCGCCGGGCGGCTCCACCGCCATGTCATCGGGGATGATTCCGGCCTGCGGCACGCGGTTGCAGCGTGAGGCCGGCATCGATGACGATACCCCCGAACGCATGGCCGCCGATATCCAGGCACGGGCGCGCGGCGCGGCCGACCCGGAGCTTCTAGACCTTATGTGCCGGGAATCCGGGCCCGCCATCGACTGGCTGATGGAACGCCACGGCCTTGATCTGGAACTGGTGGCTGGGCCGCCCCATCCGGGCCATGGCCGCCAGCGCACCCATGCCCCGCCCGCCCTGGACGGCAAGGATCTGGTCGCCGGTCTGGCCGCGGCCGCGCAACGCGCCGGGGTGGATATCGTCCTGGGCGCCAGGGTCACTGAATTGATAACCGATAATAGCGATCGCCGGCGCATCGCGGGGTTTATCGTGGAACGGCCCGGCGGCAAAACCGAACGAGTCGGCTGCGCGGCGCTGATCTTCGCCAACAGCGGCTTCGGCGGCAATCCGGACCTTGTTCGCCGCCATATCCCCGCCATCGCCGATGGCGCCTATTTCGGCCATGAGGGCAACAAGGGCGATTCCATCCTGTGGGGCGCGAAACTGGGCGCCGAGCTTCGCCATATGGGCGCCTGGCAAGGCCATGGCGCGATCGCGGTTCCGCATGGCGCCCTGGTTTCCTGGGCCCTGATGTCGGGCGGCGGCATCCTGATCAATCGCGATGGAGACCGCTTCGCCGACGAAGCCCGCGGGTCATCCGACCTCGCGCCCGATGTCGTGGCGCAACCCGGCGGCTTTGCCTGGGCGGTATTCGACACCCGCTTGCACGAATTGGCAATGCGGTTTCCCGACTACCGGCAACTAGAAGAGCTTGGCGCGGTTCGGACGGGCGACGATGCGGCGGATCTGGCGCGGGCCCATGGCGTTCCGACCGGAGCCCTGTCGGCGACACTGGCGGAAACTGGCCTGCAGCCGCCCTATTGCGCGATCAGGGTGACCGGCGGGTTACTGCATACACAGGGCGGGCTGGCGGTGGACGACAAGGCCCGGGTAATCGATCCGGCGGGCAAGCCATTTCCGAATCTCTTCGCCGGGGGCGGCGCGGCCTGCGGCGTTTCGGGCCCGGCCCATTGGGGCTATCTGTCGGGCAATGGATTGCTGAGCGCGGTTACGCTGGGCCGCATCGCCGGCCGGGAAGCCGCCGGGATCACTCAGTAGACCGCGCGGCCGCCGGAGCTGTCGAACACCGCGCCGCTTGCGAATGAATTTTCCTCCGAGGCCAGCCAGCAGATCAGCGAGGCGGTTTCTTCCGCCTTGCCCAGCCGCCCGATCGGCATTTTCGACAGCACGAAATCCAGATAGGGGCCCTTCACGTCATCCAGCAAGGGCGTGTCGATGCCCGAAGGGGCGACGCAGTTTACCATGACGTTGGACTTGGCCAGTTCCTTGCCGACGGCCTTGGTATAGCCGATGGCGCCCGCCTTGGCCGCGCTGTAGGCGGAATTGTTCGGCGCGCCTTCCAGCCCCGCGATAGACGACACTACCACGATGCGCCCGTAGTCGCGCTCCAGCATATGCGGGATAGCCGCCTTGCAGGCATAAAACACGCTGGTCAAATCGATGCGGATCAGCCGGTCCCAATCCTCCAGCGAGGTCTCCCAGGCCGGTTTGATGACACCGGCAATGCCGGCATTGGCGATCATGGCGTCAAGTCTGCCGAACCGGGCCATGGTGTCGCCCGCCGCGCGCTCCACCGCGTCCCAGTCGCCAGCATCACAGACCAGACCCTGCACGTCGCCCTTGGCGGACAGGGTAGTGACGGCTTGGTCAAGCGCCGCTTCGTCGAGATCCCAGATACTGACCGCAGCGCCGGAATCCAGCAAGCGTTCCGCGCAGGCATACCCGATGCCCTTGGCCCCGCCGGTGACGATCGCAGTGCGACCATCGAAATCATACTTGTGCATTTGCCGTTGCCCTTCTATTCCGGCGTTCGGTCGGTTCGAAAGTATTTGCGCGTCATCCCGCGAATCCGCTTTAAACTCTGCCCGCCAACAGTATCCACCGCGCAATGGTTTGCAAGTCCCCTTTGCGCCGAGAAGACAAAACAGGAAGGGCATAACCGATGGCAACCCATTACAGGCGCGCTTGGCGTCTCGCACCACTGGCCGTTCTGGCGCTGGCTGTTCTTGTGACGCCGCAGCGCGTCCGGGCCGACGAGACAATACACGGCGTTTCCGCCACGGAACTGCGGGAAATCATCCTGGCAAGGCAGTTCACGGTAGAAATTTCCTTCACCGGCGACGCAAACGACGAACCCTACATTCTGGCGCAGAACTGGCCCGCCCATACTTTTTTAGTCACTTTCGAAGGCTGCGGCCCGCACGGCGATGCGGTACGGCGAGTCTGCGGCCGGATAGTATTTTATGACTCCGTCACGACCATGCCGACCCCGGCCCCGGAAAGCATCGACGCATGGAACACCGCGGGCCGGCTGGGTCATGCCTTCCTGGAAGACAACGGGGATATCGCCATTGAGGCTGCAATAGAACTGTCCGGCGGCATGACGCGGGCGGAACTGGAAAGCATGGTGGAAACCTGGGTAGAGGATATCCGGGAATACAAAAAGGCCTTCGTCAAGTAGAAATCCGGCCAGCCATCGCCCTGATCAATCGCGGCTGCCCTTCGTTCTAACGATCCTGTTCGCCAAGAGCGCGCTGCACCAGCGCCAGCGCGTCGCCAGGCAGCTTGTGCGCCATGGCCAATGCCGCATCATGACCGGCCGGGGACATCTTTTCCCATGTCTTGGCGACGATATCGACGATCTTGTCCGGACCATGCTGCCTGGAGAAATCGACGAACCAGTTCTCGAGAAATACGAGACAGACCACGTCTTCCAAAGTCTGCGTTTCCGGATCGCTCTTGAGGCGCTCTTTCTTCAGCAGGGACTGCACCCGCGCGATAACATCCTCGCCGTAACCGGCCGTCGCCAGAATTTCGCCGGCGACCCGTGCATGCATCTGCTTCAGTTCGGTCCGCCATTTCAGATACCCGACGCGGTCGCGGGGATAGGTATCGCGCGGAATTTCCCAGCGACGGATATGCTGGCAGCGCGCCGCCAGCCGCAGCGCTTCCGAAGCGTCGGGCGCGAACCTGCCCATCCACTCACTCATCTGATGGCCGTAAAGCAGCTCCTTGGGCCACTGCTTCCCCCCGGCTTCAACGTGATTGGGGTCGGCTGCATTGGCCTCGTCAAAAGCCTGGATCGCCGCGGTGAATTTGGATGAATCCCCTGCCATGGTCTTTACCTTATCTGGTAGACGCCCAATCCAGCATTGCCGTCAGCATTGATTTTATCACCGGACGCACGCCTTCCGCCAGTTCCTCGCGGAAAGTAAATGGCGAAGATTCCTCCATGTAGGTTCGCTGCGACAGTTCCAGCTGGATCGCGTGGATATCGTCGTCGGGCTGGCCGTAACGGCGCGTGATGTAACCGCCCTTGAAGCGGCCGTTCAGGACCGCGCTGTAGCCTTGCGCCGATTCAGCGGCTTGCAGAACCCGGCGCGCCATGTCGGGGTCGCAGGATGCGCCGTTCGCCGTGCCGATATTGAGGTCCGGCAGCGGCCCCTCGAACAGGCGCGGCACGACCGAGCGGATCGAATGGGCGTCCCACAACAGGGCGTATCCGTGGGCCGCCTTGAGGCGCGCGAGTTCGGCTTCCAGCTTGTCGTGATAGGGTTTCCAGTAGCGGGCGACGCGGCGCTCGATCTCCGCCTGGCCGGGCGCGGCGCCGTCCCTGTATAGCGGCTCATCGTCGAACGTGCCGGCTGGGCAGAGGCCGGTGGTGGCCTGTCCCGGATAGAGGCTGGCCCCATCCGGCGACCGGTTCAGGTCGACCACGTAGCGTGAGTGGGTGGCGGCGATCGCACTCGCCCCGAGGTCGTCGAGGAAATCGTACAGGCGGTCGATATGCCAATCGGTGTCGGAAACCGTACGGGCAAGCGGCGTCATGTCGGCGGCGATATCGTCGGGGATATGCAGCCCCACATGGGGCATGCTGACCAGCAGCGGGCCGGCGCCCTGGCGGAAGATGAACGGCTCCATTGAGTTCAATCGCCGTCGGGCAGCAGGCCCGGCACGAAGCGCCGCAACGCGCCGCTGGCGACCATGGTCAGGATGGGTTCGATATCGGGGGCGAAATGGCGGTCGCTGTCCCAATGCGCGACCCGCGCGCGGATATCGGCGACGATCTCTTCCAGCGGGGGCGAGCTTTTCAGGGGGCGGTGGAATTCGATGCCCTGCGCCCCGCACAGCAGTTCCAGCGCGATCACGGTGGCGGTGTTCCCGGTCATGTCGGTCAGCCGCCGCGCCGCCCAGGTGGCCATCGATACATGATCTTCCTGATTGGCCGAGGTCGGCAGGCTGTCGACGCTGGCAGGGTGGGCCAGGCCCTTGTTCTCCGACACCAGGGCGGCGGCCGTCACATGGGCGATCATGAAACCGGAATTCAGCCCGCCATCGGCCACCAGGAAGGCCGGAAGGCCGCTGAATGCCGGATCCATCAGCAGGGCGATGCGGCGTTCGGCCATCGACCCGATTTCGGCAATCGCCAGGGCCAGATTGTCGGCCGCCATCGCCACCGGCTCGGCATGGAAATTGCCGCCCGACAGCACGTCGCCCTCTTTGGTGAACAGCAGCGGATTATCGGTGACCGCGTTGGCCTCGCGCCCCAGGATCGCCGCGACATGGGCGATCTGGTCCAGACAGGTGCCCATCACCTGGGGTTGGCAGCGCAGGGAGTAGGGGTCCTGCACGCGCGGACAATCGACATGGGAATCGCGAACGGCGCTGCCTTCCGTAAGTTGCCGGTAGACCCCGGCCATGGCGATTTGGCCGGCCTGTCCGCGCACCTCGGCGATGCGCGCGTCGAAGGGCGCGTCGCTGCCCTGGGCGGCATCGGTGGTCAGCGCGCCCGATACGGCGGCGGCCGCGAACAGGTCGCCGGTGGCGAACAGACCCTTCAGCGCCAGCGCCGTGGAAACCTGGGTGCCGTTGATCAGCGCCAGCCCTTCCTTGGGTCCCAGCACCAGGGGCGCCACTCCGGCCCGCTTCAGCCCGAAGGCCGCGGGCAGAATTTCGCCGTGGTAGCGCACCTCGCCAACGCCCAGCAGGGTCGCCGCCATTTGCGCCAGTGGCGCCAGATCGCCCGACGCCCCGACCGATCCCTTCGACGGGATCACCGGATAGACCTCGGCGTTGAGTAGCCGCAACAGCGCGTCGATCACCTCGCGGCGCACGCCGGAAAAGCCGCGCGCCAGCCCCGTCGCCTTCAGGGCCAGCACCAGCCGGACCACATCGTCGGGCAGGGCCGAGCCCACGCCGGTGCAGTGGGACAGGATCAGGTTTCGCTGCAGCGTGGCCAGATCTTCGCGCGGGATGCGCTTGTTGGCGAGCAGCCCGAAGCCGGTGTTGACGCCATAGACCGTCCGGTCCTCGGCGACGATCTTGTCGATCAGCGCGGCGGCGGCGGCGATGCCCGCGTCACAAGCGGGGTCGAGTTCAACCTCGACGCCGCCGGCGGCGACACGGCGTAGCTGGGGCAGGGTAATTTGCCCGGGGGTGAGGGTGAGGCGTTCGGTCATGCCTCAGCGCTCCACCATCGGTAAATTCAGACCCTGCTCTTTGGCGCATTCGATGGCCTCCTCATAGCCGGCGTCGGCGTGGCGCATGACGCCGGTGGCGGGGTCGTTCCACAGCACGCGGCCGACGCGCCGGGCCGCGTCCTCGGTGCCGTCGCAGAGGACCACCATGCCGGAATGCTGACTGAACCCCATGCCGACGCCACCGCCATGATGCAGCGATACCCAGGTCGCGCCGCTGGCGGTGTTCAGTAGCGCGTTCAGCAACGGCCAGTCGGAGACCGCGTCGCTGCCGTCCTTCATCGCCTCGGTCTCGCGGTTGGGGCTGGCGACCGAGCCGGAATCCAGATGATCGCGGCCGATCACCACCGGGGCGGACAGCTCGCCGCTCGCCACCATCTCGTTGAAGGCGAGGCCGAGGCGGTGGCGCTGGCCCAGTCCGACCCAGCAGATGCGCGCCGGCAGGCCCTGAAACTGGATGCGCTCGCGGGCCATGTCGAGCCAGTTATGCAGATGCGGATCATCGGGGATCAGCTCCTTCACCTTGGCGTCGGTGCGGTAGATATCCTCCGGATCGCCGGACAGCGCGGCCCAGCGAAAAGGCCCGACGCCGCGGCAGAACAGCGGCCGGATATAGGCCGGCACGAAGCCGGGGAAATCGAAGGCGTCGGCCACGCCCTCGTCCAGCGCCACCTGGCGGATATTGTTGCCATAATCGAATGTAGGGACGCCCTGGCGGTGGAATTCCAGCATCGCCTTCACATGGATCGCCATTGATTTGCGCGCCGCCGCCTCCACCGCGGCCGGGTCGGTCTCGCGCAGCTTGTCCCATTTCTCCAGCGTCCAGTCGAGCGGCAGATAGCCGTTCACCGGGTCATGGGCCGAGGTCTGGTCGGTCACCATATCGGGCCGCACGCCGCGCGCCAGCAACTCGGGCAGGATTTCGGCGGCATTGCCGACCACGCCGACCGAGATCGCCTCGCCCTTCGCGCAGGCCTTGTCGATCATCGCCAGGGCCTCGTCCAGCCCTTCGGCGCGGCGGTCGATATAGCCGCTGTCGAGGCGGCGCTGCAGATGGCTGGGACGGCATTCGATGGCCAGCATCGAGGCGCCGGCCATGGTGGCGGCCAGCGGCTGCGCCCCGCCCATGCCGCCAAGCCCCGCGGTCAGGATCCATTTGCCGCGCAAGTCGCCGCCGTAA
>JADFVY010000356.1 GCA_015222795.1 Pseudomonadota bacterium
CCCGAGGCGCCGTGCAGTTCGGCATCGGCCAGGCCGGCTTGCATATCCTGCATTTTGGTCTGCATCTCCTGGACCTGTTTCATCATCTGGCCAAGGTTCTTCATGTCTCGCCTACTCTCGTCTCTGTTAGCGTTACGGGATCGAATCAGCCGGCGTCCATACCCTCGTCGTCATCGGGCGCCGGGGCCGGGGCGTCGGCCTCCAGACCGGCGCGCGGCGAGGGTTCGACGCGGGTGATTTTGGCGCCAGGAAAGGCCTTCCGCGCCGCCTGCACCAGCGGGTGCCGCGCCGCGGCCTCGTGTTCCTTCTGGCGGGCGGCCTCGGCCTGCTGGGCCAACGTCGCCTCACCCTGCTCGCCCGATACGCTGACCACCCAGCGGCGGCCTGTCCATTCACTCAGCAACGTGCCGACACGCGCCGCGAGGTCACGCGGCGCGTTCTCGTCCGGGCGGATTTCCAGCCGGCCCGCCTCGCAGCGCACCAGATGGACATTATGGCGGAGCTGGGTATGGAGGATGGCCTCGCGCTTTTCCTCGGACAGGGCGACCAGTTCGGTAAAGCTCTGCGGCCCCGGCTGCGCCTCGGCGCTAGCCCGCGGGGCCGGCGCGGGATCGGGCGGCGGGGCCGGTTCGGGCGCGGGCTCGCCACGCGCCACGACGGTCGGTCCGCCGGCGGACGCACGCGCCCCACCGCCATTGCCGCCGGAAGACGGCGGCAATGCTGGGGCCGGCGCGGGAGCATTCACGCCCTGCGATCCGCCCTTGTGCAGTTCGCGCGCCAGATCGGCCGGTGTCGGCAATTCCGCCATATAGGCGAGACGTACCAGCACCATCTCGGCGGCCTGGATCGGCATCGGCGCGGCCTGCACCTCGCCCAACCCCTTCATCAGCATCTGCCAAGCGCGAGTCAGCACCGGAATCGGCAGCTCGCCCGCCATGGCGCGGCCGCGCTCGCGTTCGGCCTCGGGCACGGTAGCGGTTTCGGCGGCGTCCGGCACGACGGAAACGCGGGTCAGCCAGTGGGTCAGGTCCATCAGGTCCTGGATCACCACGACCGGGTCGGCCCCGTCCTGGTACATTTGCGCGAACTGGCCCAGCGCATCGGCGATCTCGCCCGCCATGACCTTGCCGAACAGGTCGAAAATCTGCGTGCGGTCCGCCAGCCCCAGCATGTCGCGCACCTGGGTGGCGGTGACTCCACCGTCGCCCAGCGCCATGGCCTGATCCAGCAGGGACAGCCCGTCACGCACAGAGCCGTCGGCGGCGCGGGCGACGATGGCCAGCGCCTCGTCCTCGGCCGGAACCTTTTCCTGCTCGGCGATGGCGCGGAAATGTTCGATCAGACGATCCGCCGGCACGCGGCGCAAATCGAATCGCTGGCAGCGCGACAGCACGGTGACCGGCACCTTGCGGATTTCCGTGGTGGCGAAGATGAATTTCACATGCTCCGGCGGCTCTTCCAGCGTCTTCAGCAGCGCGTTGAACGCGCCCTTCGACAGCATGTGCACTTCGTCGATGATATAGATCTTGTAGCGCGCCGAGACCGGCAGGTAGCGCGCGCCGTCGGTCAGCTCGCGGATATTGTCGACGCCGGTATGGCTGGCGGCATCCACCTCCATCACGTCAACATGGCGGTCCTCGGCGATCGAGCGGCAATGGTCGCAGACGCCGCAGGGATTGATGGTGGGGCCGCCCTTGCCGTCGGGGCCGATGCAGTTCAGGGCGCGGGCGATGATGCGGGCGGTGGTGGTCTTGCCGATGCCGCGAACCCCGGTCAGCATGAAAGCATGGGCGATGCGGCCGCTGGAGATGGCGTTGGTGAGCGTGCGGACCAGCGCCTCCTGCCCGATCAGCCCCGTAAAATCGCCCGGACGGTATTTCCGGGCGAGAACGCGATACGGGGTTTGTTCGGGCGCGTCGGTCATCGATATCCTTGGTATTAGTGGAAGACCGGACACATGACCCGAGTCGAAACTCGTTACGGCTGCTTCCTTCCGGATCTGACCGGATTGGCGAGAGACCCGCCCACGCGCCAGCCTTCCGAGGGCACTATATCAGGGATGGGAGGGGAAAGAGCAAGCCCCCAATTTGGGTGGTTCGACGGAACTTCGGCAAACAATTGCCTGAATCGCTGCAATGCGCCAGTATCCGGCCGATGAAAAAGCTGAACACATACGCCTCCGGCGGGATCGACCGGGCGGCTAAGTTGCGGGAGAATTCGGGCTGGGTCGCGGAGCGGCTGGCCGATCCGGCGACGCGGATTTCGCCGGTGTGGCAGGCGCGGAACCTGGTGGACCTGGCCGGCGATCCAACACCCCATCTGCTGGCGCCCGATCCGGCGCTGCTGGCGGAAGCGCGGGCGGTGGCCTTGCTGGGGCTGGTGGATGGCGTTGCGCATTTCGCCGTCGACCTTTCGCACCGCGACGAGGAAACGCTGGCCGAGATCGGGGTTTTCGAAGATCTGCGCGCCACCGGGCCGCTGATGAGCCATGACGACGGCGCGCTGATGGCTTATGCGCGGGGCATGATGCACTGGCATCTGGCGCATCTGCATTGCGGGCGGTGCGGCGCGCCGACCGAGTCGCGCCAGGCGGGCCATGTGCGATTCTGCACCAACGCGACATGCGCCGCGCCGGTGTTTCCGCGCACCGACCCGGCGGTCATCATGCTGATCCATCATGGCGACCATACGCTGCTGGGGCGCCAGGCGGTCTGGGCGCCGGGCATGCATTCGGTGCTGGCCGGCTTCGTGGAGCCGGGCGAGAGCCTGGAGGATGCGGTGGCGCGCGAGGTGATGGAGGAGGCCGGGGTCGAGATCGACGATATCGAATATCATTCGTCCCAGCCCTGGCCCTTCCCGTCCTCGATCATGCTGGGTTTTTCCGGCCGGGCAAAGAGCATGGAGTTAAACATCGACACCGACGAACTGGAATCGGGGCGCTGGTTCCACCGAGACGAATTGTTGAATTCCCCCGAGGACGAAACCTTCCACCTACCGCGCCGGGATTCGATCTCCTACAGGCTGATCCGGGACTGGCTGGACGGGGACTGAGGTGATTTGAATATCGAGCGACCTCGTCCTTCGAGACGGCTGCTACCGCAGCCTCCTCAGGATGAGGCTCTGATATTTGTGCCTTCATCCTGAGGAGCCCGGAGGGCGTCTCGAAGGACGAGGTCGCGCCGGCGGTCGGGTTCCACCAACCCCACACTCAGCGCGGGATGTACCAGGCGGCGCGGATGCGGTGGCGGATCTGGTCGAGGATTTCCTCTATCGTGTCGCCCTCGAACGCCTCGCCGCCGATGGTTTCGTCCTCGATGAGGATGCGGTATTCCTCGACCGCGCCCTCCTCCGCCTCGGCGGGCCGCAGGAGGATCGTGGCGCGGCGCCAGATGCGGGCCGAATAGGGCGGCGTTGCGCCCTCTTCATGCAGAATTTCGACACGCAATTCGACCGGTTCCTCATCGGTCTCAATGGGGTCGATGTCGAAGACCTTTACGACTTCACTGAAGGAGACGGGCATGGAACTCCCTATACGGATCAGCGCTTGTCGTAGCGGGCGGGGTCGGCCGGATAGACGCCGAGGATTTTCACCATGCGGCTGAAGAAGCCCAGCTCTTCCATGGCCAGGCGCACCGGCGTGTGGTCGGGGTGGCCCTCGATGTCGGCATAGAACTGCGTGGCGGTGAAAGTGCCGCCGACCATGTAGGATTCCAGCTTGGTCATGTTGACGCCGTTGGTGGCAAAGCCGCCCATCGCCTTGTACAGCGCCGCCGGCACGTTGCGCACCTGGAACACGAAGGAGGTGATGATCGGCCCGTCGTCCGAGGGCGGATCGGTCGGGTCCCTGGTCATGATCACGAAGCGGGTGGTATTATGTTCCGCGTCCTCGATATCGTCGGCCAGCGTATCCAGCCCGTAAATCTCGCCGGCCAGCCGCGAGGCGATTGCCGCCTGCGTCTTGTCGCCCTGTTCGGCGATGAATTCCGCGGCCCCCGCGGTGTCAGCGTGGACTTGCGGCTCCAGCCCATGTTCGCGCAGGAAATTCCGGCATTGAGAAAGCGCCTGCTCGTGGCTCAGCACCCGCACCAGGCCATCCATCGAGGCGCCCTTCAGCGCCAACAGCTTGTGGTTCACCCGTTGGAAATGCTCGCCGACGATATGCAGGCCCGAGTCCGGCAACAGATGATGGATGTCCGCCACCCGGCCCGCGACCGAGTTCTCGATAGGGATCATCGCACAGCCGGCATGCCCTTCGCGCACCGCGACGAAGACATCCTCGAAGGATTCGCGGGGCATGGTCGTCAAATCCGGAAACTTCGCCCGGCAGGCCAGGTCGGAATTGGCGCCGTAATGGCCCTGAAAGGCGATGATTTTCGCAGGGTCCGTGTCTTTGCTCATGCGGTGTTTCTCATACGGTGTTTCTGATGCGGGATTTATCCGTCAGCGGGGCGCCAGCATGGCGCGGGCGCGGTCAAGGTCGGCGGGAGTATCGACACCCAGCGGCACCGTGTCAACGAGCGCCACGTCGATGCGCATCCCGGCCTCCAGCGCGCGAAGTTGTTCCAGTTTTTCACGGCGTTCCAGCACGCCGGGCGGCAGCGAGACGAAACGGGTCAGCGCCGCGCGGCGGTACGCATAGAGCCCGATATGGTGATAGAGCGGTCCGTCGCCCCAGGGCGCGGTGACGCGGGTGAAATAGAGCGCTCGGCCGATCACCTGCCCCTCGTCCAGCCCTACCACCGCCTTGACCACGTTGGGGCTGACTCGTTCCTCGTCACGGGTGATGATGGCGGCCAGGGTCGCAATATCGACCGCGCCGTCGGCCAGCGGCGCCAGCGAGGCGCGCACCGAGGCGGGATCGATGGTCGGCAGATCGCCCTGCAGATTAATCACGGCATCATGGCGGCCATCGGGGTCGGCCTCTTCCAGCGCGCGGTGAATCCGGTCGGAACCCGACGGCAGGTCCGGGTCGGTCAGGACAGTCTGGCCGCCGGCGGCGCGCACGGCGTCGGCCACGATCGATTCGGCGGCGGCCACGATGACCGGACCGACATCTGCCTCCATGGCGCGGCGCCAGACATGCACGATCATCGGCTCGCCATTGATATCGGCCAGTGGCTTGTCGGGAAGCCTGGTGGCGGCGAGGCGGGCCGGGATAACCACGACGGGATTCTTGGGTAGACTCATGAATGCTTTCCAGAGTGTTGGCTGCGACGAATCTTCGCTCTATTGTGAACCAGTGTTGATTTCCGACGGCGCGGAGAATATACCGCGCTGGCCGTCGGGAGAAGGTGAAACAGGAATCATAGACCATGTCGAACAATTCATCCCTTAAATCCTATGCCGTTCTCGGTCTGTTTGTGGGCGTCGCGGTCGCGGCGGTCGTGGCGGTCGCTTATTTCGGGAGCATGATCGTTTATCGCCCCGCTGAAATCGAAAAGGCCGCCTACCCGCTGATGGCCGTGGAAGAGGCGACGCCAGAGGCAGCGGCGGCGGCGGAAGAACAGCCCCCCGAGCCCGAAGCCCCGGCAGCAACGGTCGTAACGGCCGAGCCCCCTGCGCCGGAAACACCCGCGCCGGAGGCCCCGGCAAGCAGCGGCGAGGGAATTGCCGCGCTGCTGGCCGCCGCCGATCTGGCCGCGGGCGCGAAACTTTCGAAGAAGTGCAAAGCCTGCCACAGCTTCGACAAGGACGGCAAAAACAAGGTCGGCCCGAACCTGTGGGATATCGTCGGCAACGCCATTGCCGGCGGCGAGGGGTACAAATTTTCCGGCGCGCTGACCGACATGGGTGGCGACTGGACCTACGACAATCTGGACGCATTTCTGACCAAGCCGAAGAATTTTGCGCCCGGCACGAAGATGAGCTTCTCGGGCCTCAAAAGCCGGGAAGACAGGGCCAATCTGATTGCCTTCCTGCGCAGCCTGAGCGACAATCCCATACCGCTGCCCTGATTCATAAAACATGACTGATCCCTGTCCCGACGCGTTTCTCGCCCTCGGCGTGCGGTTGGCCGATGCCGCCCGCGAAGTGCTGCTGCGTTATTATCGCCAGCCGCTGGGCATCATCGACAAGGCGGACGAGAGCCCGGTCACCATTGCCGACCGCGAGGCCGAAACACGGATGCGCGAGATCATCGCCGATACTTTCCCGGACCATGGGGTGGTCGGCGAGGAGTATGGCTCCGATCGCGCCGATGCGGAATTTGTGTGGGTGCTGGACCCGGTGGACGGCACCAAGGCTTTCCTGAGCGGCGTGCCTGTCTTCGGTACGCTGATCGCGCTGATGCGCGGCGGCAAACCGATATTGGGAATCATGGACCAGCCGGTAACCGGCGAGCGCTGGGTCGGCGCGGCGGGCCGCCCAACCCTGTTGAATGGCGTGGCGGTTCGCACGGCGCCGCGCGGGGCCTTGAGCGACGCGGTGCTGTGGTCGACCTCGCCGCATATGTTCGACGCGGTAGAGGGGGAACGCGCCGCTTTCGCCCAACTGCGCGACGCCGTGAAGTTCGTGCATTACGGGGGCGAATGCTATCAATACGCCGCGCTGGCGTCCGGCCATATCGATCTGGTCGTGGAGGGTGAAATGGCCCCTTACGATTATTGCGCCCATGTGCCCGTTATCGAAGGGGCCGGTGGGGTTATTACCGACTGGCAAGGCGGGCCGCTGGGCCTGGAATCGGGCGGCAAGGTGGTGGCGGCGGCCAGCCCGGAGCTGCATGAAGCGGCGCGACAAATTCTCGCAGGTTGAACGAGACGCGGGCGAAGATTGCCCGAGAACGCATTAACAGGCATGATACAAGTGATTCGGGTCGCTAGTGGAGTGAATCTAACGGATGGTACCCACTAGGCTGTCCGCGGGGGATATCGGATGACCGACAAGAGCCAGGGCAAACAAGTTGCGATCGAGGCGGACCGTACCTTCCTCGTCGTCGTGGACGATTCCGAGGAAATGCAGGTTGCGCTTCACTTCGCGTCCCGTCGTGCGATGCGCACCGCCGGCCGTGTTGCGTTGCTTTATGTGCAGCAACCGGCGGAATTCCAGCACTGGATGGCGGTGGGCGACCTGATGCGCGAAGAAGCGCGCGAGGAAGCCGAGGGCCTGATGCAGAAGCTGTCGGCGGAGGTCAAGGAATGGTCGGGTAACTACCCGGTCGTC
Organism: Pseudomonadota bacterium; assembly: GCA_015222795.1. Taxonomy (GTDB): domain Bacteria; phylum Pseudomonadota; class Alphaproteobacteria; order UBA8366; family JADFVY01; genus JADFVY01. Next base: position 7,159 of record JADFVY010000356.1, read on the forward strand.
CATATGCGCGAAGGCGATATCGGCGAGGAACTTGAGAAACTTCTGGGTGAGGAAGAATCAATATCGGTTCTCGTTCTGGCCGCCAGCACCGAATCGGCGGGCCCCGGCCCGCTGATCAGCCATCTTGTCGGCAAGGGCGGCGCCAGATTGCGCGTGCCGGTAACGATCGTACCCGGATCGCTGAGCGACGAAGAGGTCATCGCGATAACCTGAATTCAGGAATCGCTAAAAGGTACAATACGCAAAGGGTTGATTTTGGAGCGAACCGGAACAATCTTCTCCATCCAGACATACAAGCCTTTCCGGCGGGAGATTAGTTAAAATGTTTATTCAGACCGAGCAGACACCGAACCCGGCCACGCTGAAATTTATACCGGGACAAGCCGTGCTGGCGGACGGCACGGTGGATTTCCGATCGGCCGACGATGCCGCGGGCAAATCGCCGCTGGCCGAACGGTTGTTTCGCATCGACGACGTGTCGGGCGTATTCCTTGGCGCTGATTTCATTTCGGTTACCAAGAGCGACGACGCCGAGTGGCCATTGCTGAAGCCCGCGATCCTGGGCGTGATCATGGAACATTTCACGGCCGGCAACGCGGTCATGACAGAAGGCGCGTCCAACGAGGAAGAAGAAGACTACAACGAGGAAGACGCGGAGGTGGTGTCCCAGATCAAGGAGCTTCTGGAGACCCGCGTTCGCCCGGTCGTCGCGCAGGACGGCGGCGATATCGTTTTTCACGGGTTCCAGAAGGGCGTTGTCCTGTTGCATATGCGAGGCGCCTGCGGTAGTTGTCCGAGTGCGACGTTGACCCTGAAAAGCGGCATCGAAAATATGTTGCGGCACTATGTTCCGGAAGTAACGGAAGTTCGCGCCGTATAGGGCGTAAAAAAATACTGGGTCGATCAAGGTCGACTCGACGGGGGACAAGGCGATGGAGGTCTCGCCTGATCGAATTGAACCGCGCCAGATCGTAAATAGCGTCTGGCTGGGCGCGGCTGCCGGTATAGTCGGCCTTGGTCTGATGATTGCCGTCGAGACGTTGACGGGACTGACCGCGTCCGTTCCGGTCGTCCGTTATGAGCCTCCCCCGCCGGTAAGTTTTGCTGCAATCGCCGCCAGCCCGGAAATTTCGTTCATGGTGGCGCCGACCGTCGCGGAACTGGAAAAGGCCTTCCGCGACGCGGGTTACAGCCTGGGTCTGGTTCGCAAGTTCAACAAGCCGGTGCCGAGGCTGAACCTTGCGTCCCTGCCCAGTGGCCTGGCGGAAATGGGGAATGCAAAGCGGCGAAAAGCCGTGTTCCTGGAGCTGGTTTTGCCCTTGATTCTAGAGGCAAACACCCATATCGCCGTTGAACGCAGACGCCTGCTTTATATCTCGGCCATGATTAAATCCGGGATATCACTGCCGGCTAACCTGCAGCATTGGCTGGCCCGGCTTGCCCTTCGTTACAAAACCGAACCGGGTCGCCTGGATATTCTGCTCAAGCGGGTCGATGTCATACCGGTATCGCTGGCCATGGCCCAGGCGGCCATGGAAAGCGGCTGGGGCACGTCGCGATTCGCAACGCAAGGGAATGCCATTTTCGGGCAATGGACGACGGCCGGCGGCAAGGGCCTTGTGCCGACGGCGCGCGAGGAAGGCAAGACCCACAAAGTGCGCGCATTCGACCGTCTGTCGGATTCCGTGGCCGCCTATATCCTGAACCTCAACACCCACCGGGCATACCGGGAACTGCGCGCGATACGCGAGGAGGCCCGGGAAAAAGGGATGCGGCCGGATGGCCTGAAGCTGGCGGCAGGGCTGGAGAAATACTCTGAAAAAGGCATGGAGTATGTCGAACTCCTGCGCGGCATGATCCGGGTAAACCGCCTGTCGCCACTGGACGACGCCATTCTCAGCGACGATTTGATCGGTTTCGATTCGGGCGCCTGACCGGCCCGCATTCCGTTTTATCCAGCCGAATGATACTGCATGCCCCACCAGCGGATTCGATTGCCGCCGGTCGGAATTGTGCAGTTGACACGCCAGGAGCCGGGCGGGAACGTCTTGCTGAAATTTAGCTCGTAGCGCCCGCCTCCCAGACTGGTCAGGGGAATTTCGACGAAATCCTCGCCCGTGCTGGAGTGGAAACAATGCAGATTACGGGTGCGCCCCACGGACCGGTCGGCGGTAAATCCGATGACCGGAGGCTCGTCGCCCTGGATATAGGGATCGGCCGGACTGACATCGCGCAGCGGCAAACCCAGTGTATCGACGCGCTTGGCGAACTCGGTTTGGGTCCCATATTTCCCGTTAATCGAAAACCGCGGCAGCATATGGCGGTCCAGGGCTTCGTTGACGGTTCCTGAATGTTGACCGAAGGCGGCCTCAAGCCCCGTCGCGGCGATGGCATCGCGAACCGCGAGGCTCATTTCGCCATGAGGGTAGGAGAACAGCGTCGGCCGCGCGCCCAATTCTTCCTCGATACGCCGGACCGAACGTTCGATATCGGCCTGGATCTCTTCGGGCGACAGGTCAACCAGGTGGGCATGAGCGGCGCCGTGCGCGCCGATGGTCACGCCCGCGTCCCTGAGTTCGCGAATCTGGTCCCAGGTCATGAAACCGGGCCCGCCATTATCGATGGAGTCGGTCGATACAAACAGGATGAAGGGCAGGCCCGCCTTCTTCAGAAGCGGCCAGGCCACGTCATAGGCCGAGCGGTAGGCGTCGTCGATGGTGATTGCGACCGACCGATTGGGCAGTGTCTGGCCACCGAACAGGGCCGTGACAATGTCCCGCGCCGGAACAACGTTATACCGGGTGCCAGCCAGGGTTTCGACATGTGCGCTGAACTGGCCGGCGGCGATGTTGGTTTCCGGGTAGCGGGATTCGCCGAAACGTTGATAGTTGAGCACGACCGCCGACTGTCCGGCGCCGGTTTGCGCCAGCCCGTGCCGCGGTGAAATCAGACTGAAGGCCACCGCCAGCAAAGCCAGGGCAAGGATCGGTCTTATTTTCCGTATCATCTGTGCAACCCCGATTTGGCGGTTGTTCAATTCGCGCTGTAATATTGCATGCCCCACCAACGGAACCGCTTGCCGCCGGTTGGCATGGTGCAGTTGATGCGCCAGGTTCCCTTCAGGGACGATCCGTCGATCGCGGCTTCATAGCTGCGCTCACCGGTTTCCTTGAGGTCCAGTTGCCCCTGGCTGGAATGGAAGCAGTTGAACCCGCGGATGCGGCCCGCCGCCGGGTCTATGGTAAAGGCGAATTTCGTTGGCGCGGCCCCGGTCACCATGGGATCCGCCGGGATAACGTTGGTCAGCGGCAGCGCCAGGGTGTTAATGCGCATCAGGAACTCTTTTTGCTTTGCATAGGTCCCAACCATGGGAAACCGTGGAAGCTGCATGTTGTTCGTCAGGGAATTCACCGAGCCTGAGTGATAGCCAAAGGCCGCCTTAAAACCCAACTGGGCAAGCATTTCGCCGGCATCCGTGCTCATTTCCCCCTTGGGCCAGGAAAGCACCGTCGGCCGCTCGCCCAATTCCCGCTGGAAGCTGACGAGGGAACGCTCGATATCGGCGCGCAGTTCTTCGGTCGTGCTTTCGGAAACCAGCATATGGCTGGCGGTATGCGCCCCAAACGTGACGCCGGCGTCCCGGAGTTCACGAATTTCGTCCCAGGTCATATAGGCCGGAGGCCCCAGGTCCGACGGGTCGGTCGACGCAAAAATGGTGAAGGGAAGGCCGGCCTTCTTCAAACGCGGCCAAGCATTTTCGTACACCGATCGAAACGTATCGTCGATCGTGATCGCTACCGTGCGGTTCGCTAGTTTTTCGCCCTTTTCAAGGGCGGCGAGTATTTCGGGCAGCGGCATCACATTGTATTTGCCGTTGGTTAATTCGGCGATATGCGCGTCGAATTCCGCCAATTTCACACTGTTGGACGGATTATTATCCTCGCCGAAGCGCTGATAAACCAGAACCACCGCGGTTTCGGCGGCGCCGGCCTGCGCGTGCGCATCCTCCGGCAAAAAAGCAATGGCGGTTAACATGGCAACCAGCGCCGCCGCGGTGGCGCGGAATCCCTGAAATTGGCTGCGGGGAAGGTTGTTTCGGCGCATGCTATTCATTGTTTTTGACCGTTCAAAATTGTATCCATGGGCGATCATAACCGCCAATGATTTACAGAGTGTTTCCGTATCCCTTCAAGGAGGCGTGTAATATTGCATGCCAAACCAGCGCCAGCGCCCCTTGCCGGCCGGTTTGGTGCAGTTCAGCCGTGTGCGGCCGACTCTGAAAGGCTCCGAAAAACGTATTTCCACGCGGTGGGTTCCCAGTATATCCAGATCGGCCTTGCCGAACTGCGAATGATAACAGGCCAACCCGCCCAGCGACCCGATGGAGGCATCGACGGTGAAACCGACGAGCGGCGGGTTTCTGTCGTTAATAAAACTGTCGCGAGGCGAAATATCGCTGACGGCCAGGGGCAGCGCGTTGACACGCAGAATGAAGTCCTCCAACGCGCTGTAGTTTTCGTTCATGGCAAAGCGAGGCAGGTACATGAGGTTGCCGGCGCCATGAGCGACTCCGGAATGCTGGCCGAAGGCGGTCTCGAAACCAAATTCCCCGATGATCGCCCGCGTCGCAAGACTTGCCTCGCCATAGGGATATGCAAATAGCGCGGGCCGTTCGCCGAGTTCTTCCTCGAAACGCTTCAGCGATCGTTGCAATTCGGCCCGGTTGGCCGCGGGGGAATTGTCCGGCATGTGCAGGTGGCTGCCAGTATGGGCGCCGATTTCAACGCCGGCGGCGCGCATCTCGCGAATCTGGTCCCAGTCGACCATGCCGGCATAGCGCTTGTCGACCGCATCGGTGGCGATGAACAGGGCAAAGGGAAAACCGGCGGCCTTCAAACGCGGCCAGGCCTCGGTGTAGGTCGAGAGATAGGCGTCATCGACGGTAATCCCGACGGTGCGGTCCGGCAACGTCTTTCCGGATCGCAGGGCGGCGGCGATCTCGCTCACCGGCAGGACCGTATAGGGGCCGTCGCGCAATTCCCGGATATGGGCCTCAAACTGTTCGATCCGCACATTGGTGCTGGGATAGATGTCCTCGCCGAACCGGTGATACATCAGTATAACGGCGGAATCGGCAACCGCCGGCACGATTGACAATGCCAGCATGGACAATGCCAGCATGGCCACGGCCATCGATAACGCAAGAGAAGTTCGCAATTGTCGTTCCCCGCAGTCTCGTCCAGCTGGTAAGTTTCACCCGGGACACTATGTTATGGGCGCGCGCCGGACAATAGCGGCAAGGGGCGCGTGAATACAAACTGTTGTGAGTTTCATGAATCTGCTGGCGATCGATTGCGCGACCAATGCCTGCTCGGCGGCCCTGTGGCTGAATGATGCGCCGGGACCACGCCGTCATACGCTGATGCGGCGTGGCCATGGCGTGGCGCTGATGCCCATGGTGGCGGAGGTCATGGCCGAGGCCCGGCTGGAATTCGCGGACCTGCGGGCCATTGCGGCGACCACCGGGCCGGGCGGATTCACCGGCATTCGGATCGGCCTGTCGGCGGCCCGCGGGTTTGCACTGGCGGCCGGTTTGCCGCTGATCGGCGTGACCACGCTGGAGGCCGTCGCCGCGGCACAGGATGGCCAAGGCCATCCGCTGCTGGTCGCCCTGGATTCCAAACGGGACGACGTCTATGTCCAGTTGTTCGGGGC
>JADFVY010000357.1 GCA_015222795.1 Pseudomonadota bacterium
CATCACGACCCCGACCGGTACGACGAAATCGCCCTCGCCGACATCCTGTCCGCCGAACCCGGAGAGAAAAGCAAAAACCTGCTGGTAGAGGGCGCCGCCCGGACCTTGGTAATAAGCGCCGGAAAACGCAAGGCAGCCAAAATTCTCGCCGCCCTGGAAGCCGCCAAGGGGGGTGCGTGATGGGCTGGTTCACCCCGAAGCTTGAGCCGGGGGAGCGGGTGGTGCTGCGGTCGCCTTCGTTTTGGTGGCAGTGGCCGGTGCCGCTTGGATGGGCGTCTTTCCCGTTGTGGATCTGGCTGGGCATCAATCTGACCAGCGACAATCCCTGGCCGAATGACGATCAGGATTGGCTGCTGCTGAAGTTCTATGCCGGGCTGGGGGCGATAAGCGCTTGCCTTCATTTCCCGCAATACCGCTGGCGGCTGATGGTGACCGACCGTCGGCTGATCGCCCGCAAGGGCTGGCTGCGGAGCGAGATCGAGAGCATCCCGCTGGGCCGGATCTACCGCCTGCGCCCCTCGGAGGCCATGAATGGCTTCGGTATCCTGTGCGGGGGCGAGGTCCATGCCGTGGAAGGCGGGCTTCTGGACTTCCACCAACTTCACAAGGCGTTGGGCGAGCGGGTCGTGACGCGCCAACCCAAAAGGCTTGTGCGAGGCTGGCGGTGGGTGGTGACGAACCGGCGGTTTCTTCACTACGCGCCGCCCCAGCCCGTGGAGGAAATGAACCTGGACGATATCCAGGAGGTCGTGCAGGAACCCTATGTTCCCTACATCGTCCTGCGCGGCGACGGCCGCGAAATCGCCATCCGCTGTTTCGACGACGACGACTCCGGGAAAGTACTCGCCGCGCTGGGTCGCGACCCGGCGGAGGCGCTGCCATGAACGGCCGGTTCAAACGCATGCTGGAGCCGGGGGAGCACATATTGGTGCGCTCGACGGACGGCAAGTTGACCTGGTATCTGGCCGGGTGGGTCCTGTTGTTGTGCGCTGCGGCGGGGGTTCGCAGCGTCTTGGGCGCCGAGGTTATGGATTCCCGGTTCTGGAACGTCACACTGATCTTCCTCGCCTTCGCACCGCTAATCCCGGCCGCCGCCTGGGCGGGGACCCGGTGGAAATGGGTGTTTACCGACCGGCGCGTGCTCAAACGCTACGGCATGTTCTCGTCCGACATCGGCGAGATGCGAAACGAAGCGATCGATGAGGTGCGGCTGGGCGACAGGAAGCTCGCCATTCAGGGCGCCGGCTACCGGTGGGAATTCATCTTCGACCGGAATTTTCATCGCGTGGATATTCTGTACGGCCTGTTCGGCGCGCGCATGGGCGATTCCGGCCAGCCCGTGAAACCGCTTGGCGAAATGCTGGAGCCCGGCGAGACCGTGTTATGGCGCTACTCTCCGCTGATCACCGACCTCCTGCCCTGGCTGGTACTGTTTTCGGCACCGGCCGCCCTGATCGCCATGTTGATCTGGCCGGAGTCCAGGGATTTTCTGTATTTCAGCCCGATGCTGCTGCTGACATATGCGATATTCTTCGCGGAAGTTTTCGCCTTCTGGCGCCGGCGCGGTTGGCAGACGGCGATAACCGACCGGCGCCTGCTGCGACGTCGGGCCGAGACCCCATTTCGCTGCGACGCCGTGCCCCTGGATTCGGTCACCGAGGCCTATTGGGAATCCAAGGGCTGGGAGCTGGTTATCGTCAGCCCCGGCCGCCGCGACACAATTGTCTGCCTGCCCCGGACCGCGCGGCGCATCCTGGACGCGCTGGAACGCAGCGACCGCGGCGAGGCGCTGGCGTGATGGGCTGGTTCACACCCAAACTGGAGCCGGGGGAGCGGGTAGTGGTGGCGATGCCGGGTCGAGAGGATCACGGATTCTGGGTCGGTATGGGTGCGTTTCTGATGGTCGGTATGGGTGCGTTTCTGATGGTCGTTGAGGGCGGTCTGGTGATAGCGATGGACGCATTTCTTGGAATGGACAGACTTACGACCGCTATCGTTTTCTGGGGCAGTTTCGCCTTGCTGGGTTTCGCCTGCACCCGCTGGCAACTCGTCATTACCGACAGGCGTGTGCTGCGCCGGCGCGGGCTGCGCTCGCGCGTGGAGGAAATCGCGCTCGGCGAGGTGGCGGACGTCCGCACCGAAATGGGCAGCTTCGCCGAGCGGATCATCATCCGGGCCAAGGGCCGCGAAATGACAATCGCGATGATCGGGATCGATCCCGCACCTGTCGCAAGGGCGCTGCGCACAGCGAAGGGGGTCGCGTGATGGCGCGGCGGCCTTTAGTGGCGGCAACCGCAATTGCCCTCGCCCTCGCGCTGTCGGGCTGCGCGACGACTGTTACGGTGTTCGAGGAGGACCCGGACAATCTGGTCTATTCGGGCACGCGGCGGGATCTTGACGGGTGGGCCTTCGCCCATGGCGGGTTTATCGATCTGCCCTTTTCCTTCGTCTTCGACACCATCCTGCTGCCCTACACAATCCCCCGCAC
>JADFVY010000358.1 GCA_015222795.1 Pseudomonadota bacterium
GTATTGTTCAAGGGCAAGGTCGGCGCCTCGCTGTTCGTGCCCGAGGCCCAGATGGCGGCGCGCCAGAGCGCGCTCAATGTTATCGCCGTTGCCAAGGATGCACTGGATGGCGACCTGGACCGGATTCTGCGCCTGGTAAAGCTCGGCGGCTTCGTCAATTCCACCGGGGATTTCAAGGAACATCCCGAGGTCGTGAACGGGGCATCCAGTCTGATGGTCGAAGTTTTTGGCGACGACGGCCGGCACGCGCGTTTCGCGGTCGGCTGCAATTCACTGCCGGGCGACATCTCGGTTGAGATTGACGCCGTTTTTGAAATCACCTAGTGGAGTAAATCCAACGGATGGTACCCATGGGTACCATCCGTTGGATTTACTCCACTAGCCCATGACGCGGCCTGGGGCCGTGGATACCGGGTTGGATAGAATTATCGAGAGGTTGGCATAATGGCCGGTGAAATTGAAAGAGCAATGAAGGATCTGGGCATAGATTTGCCTAAACCGGCCATGCCGGTGGCGAATTACGTGCCATGCACGATCGCCGGCAGCCTGCTCTACGTATCGGGTCAATTGCCGATACATAACGGCAAACTGATGTTCGTGGGCCAGGTCGGCGCCGACATTTTCGTGGCCGAGGCACAGATGGCGGCGCGCCAGTGTGCGCTGAATATCCTGGCCCAGGCCAAGGCTGCACTGGACGGCAATCTGGATCGTGTCGTCGGCATCGCCAAACTGGGCGGATTCGTAAACAGTACGGCGGATTTCACCGAGCACCCCGAGGTCATAAACGGCGCCTCGAACCTGATGGTCGAGCTGTTTGGAGACAAGGGAAAACACGCGCGCTTCGCGGTCGGTGTCCCGTCCCTGCCACTGAACGCCTCGGTCGAGGTCGACGCTATTATCGAGATTTTGTAGGGCGGACCGCGCCGCGGGCGCCCGGGTGGATATGCACGACACCGCCGGCATTGGTCGCGATGGTGTTGAAATTTTCCATCCATTGATGGAATTCCTCGATACGCAGCGGCCGGCCGATATGGAAGCCCTGCCCGACATCGCATCCCAGGCCGCGCAGGGTCTGCAGATGCAGTTCGCTCTCGACTCCTTCGGCGACGACGCTCAGCCCAAGATTATGCGCAAGTTCGATCGTTGAACGCACGATGACTTCGTCGTTCGTATCGTCCGCCATTTGCATGACGAAAGACTTGTCGATCTTGAGCTCGTCGACCGGGAGGGCCTTCAGGTAGGCGAGAGAGGAATAACCGGTCCCGAAATCGTCGATCGCCAGGCGCACACCGCATTCCTTAAGATGCCGGATGGCCGCAAGGGCGCGCTCGGGATCCGTCATGATGGCATCTTCGGTAATCTCCAGGGTAATCAGTTCGGGCCGCAAGCCCCGCTTTTCCATTAATTCGCCGATTGAGTCCGCCAGGCCATCTTCATGCAGATTGCGCGGCGACAGGTTGATCGACAGCCCGATATCCAGGCCGCTCTCCTGCCACAAGGAAAGCTGTTTCAACGCCTTTCCGATCACCCAGCGGGTCAGTGGCCGGATCAGGCCGGTCTGTTCGGCCAGCGATACGAATTCATCCGGCGATACCATGCCGTGGCGCGGATGGTCCCACCGCAGCAGGGCCTCGGCGCCGGTCAGCCTGCCGGTCGCAACGTCGATCTGGGGCTGGTAGAACAGGGCCAGCTCATCCGCATCCATCGCCTGGCGCAATTCGCCGCTCATGGACAGGTTGCGAACGCTGTGATGATCCTTGTCCACATCGTAAACGGAAACCGTCGAATGGTCGCGCTTGGCGACATACATCGCCACATCGGCGCCGCGCATCAGCTCGCTGGCATCGGCGCCGTGTTCGGGAAAAAGCGCCACGCCTATGCTAACCCCGATCTCGACGGTGATCCCTTCCACCGGGAACGGACGAGCCAGCACCCCGGCAACACGTTCGGCAATATCGCGGGCCTGGGCCAGGCCGGAAACGGAAGGTAGCAAGATCGCAAATTCGTCGCCGCCAAGGCGCGCCACGGTATCGGACTCGCGCAAAGGTTCGGAGAGAATTTTCCCCACTTCGGTCAGAAGGGAATCGCCCACCGCATGACCCAACGTGTCGTTGATTTCCTTGAACCGGTCAAGATCGAGAAGCAGCAATGCCAACGGTTTGCCATCCCGCCTGGACGCTATTATCGCATGTTCCAATCGGTCCATGAGCAATGTGCGGTTCGGCAGCCCGGTCAAATTATCGTGCAGGGCGAGATATTCCATCAGTTTCTGTTGTGTATGACGCTCGGTTACATCGCGGGCGATCACCACATAATGTATTGCCCCTTCGACCGACATGGAATCGACCGTGGCTTCCGCCGGGAAGGTTGATCCGTCCAGGCGATGGCCTTCAAACTCGATGCCGCGGTGACCCCGTGCGAGGTAGGCCTCAAGCTTTCCGGCCTCCCGGAACAGTGGGAAGAACTTTTCCAGCGGCCGGCCGGCAAGCCCGCTGTCACCAGCCTCGAATATCGCTTCCGCGGCGGGATTGGCCATCTCAATGATCAGATCCTCGGAAACAGTCAAGATCGCCTCGGAACTGGTCTCGACCACGCTGCGCATCAAGGCGTTGGTTTGTCGCAATCGGCTGCCCCGCAGAATCAATATAAGCTCCTGCCTGTCAATCCGGCGCGACAGTGCAATCATGTACAGAAGCAGTGCCGTCAGGATCCAGGGAGTGACCTCCAGCATCAGCTGGGTCCATATCTGCACTGCCACGGAAAGGGCCAGCACGGACAATGACAGCAGGGCCACGACCGCCAACCCCCGGCGCCACGACCA
>JADFVY010000359.1 GCA_015222795.1 Pseudomonadota bacterium
CGCGGAGATCGCGGCGCTGGCCCGCAAGCAGTTCGAGAAGGACGGCATGAAGATCGTCACCGGCGCCAAGGTGACCGAGCTGAAAAAGGGCAAGGATACGGTCACCGCCGTGATCGAGGATTCGAAGGGCGCGAAGAGCGAGCTTACCGTCGAGCGCGTAATCTCGGCCGTCGGTGTCGTCGGCAATATCGAAAATCTGGGCCTTGAAGGCACCAAGGTGAAGACCGACCGCGGGTGCATCGTCACCGACGGCTATGGCCGCACCGGCGAGCCGGGCGTCTATGCCATCGGCGATGTAGCCGGCCCGCCCATGCTGGCGCACAAGGCCAGCCATGAGGGCGTTATCTGCATCGAGAAAATCGCCGGGCTGCCGGACGTTCATCCCATGGACAAGAACAGGATTCCGGGTTGCACCTATTGCCATCCCCAGGTCGCCAGCGTCGGCATGACCGAGGCCGCGGCCAAGGCGGCCGGGCGCAAGGTGAGGGTAGGGCGCTTCCCCTTCATGGGTAACGGCAAGGCCATCGCGCTTGGCGAACCCGAGGGCATGATCAAGACGATCTTCGACGACAAGACCGGCGAACTGCTGGGCGCCCATATGGTCGGCGCCGAGGTTACCGAGCTGATCCAGGGTTATGTGATCGCCATGGGACTGGAGACCACCGAGACCGAACTGATGCACACGGTATTCCCGCACCCCACCTTGAGCGAGATGATGCACGAGTCGGTGCTTGACGCCTACGACCGCGTGATCCACATCTGAACCATGGAAACCACCAAACTACGCCACCCGGAAAAGCAGAACCGGCCCGACAGCCCGATCCAGCGCAAGCCGGACTGGATCCGGGTCAAGGCGCCTGTGTCCAAGGAATACCAGGCAACCGCAAAAATCATGCGGGACAACAAGCTGAATACGGTTTGCGAGGAAGCGGCCTGCCCGAATATCGGGGAATGCTGGGCCAAGCGGCATGCCACCATGATGATCATGGGCGAGGTTTGCACCCGTGCCTGCGCCTTCTGCAACGTGGCGACCGGAAAACCGGCCGCGCTGGACCCGATGGAGCCCCTGAACGTGGCGCTCGCCGTGGCGCAGTTGGGCCTTGAGCATGTGGTGGTGACGTCGGTGGATCGCGACGATCTGGCGGATGGCGGGGCGGCCCATTTCGCCCAGGTTATCGCCGCGATTCGCAAGGAATCTCCGAGGACTACCATTGAAATCCTCACGCCCGATTTCAAGGGCAGGGAAGGGGCAATAGAGACCATCGCGGCGGCGCGGCCGGATGTGTTCAATCATAATCTGGAAACCGTGCCGCGGCTCTATCCCGCCATTCGGCCGGGCGCGCGCTATTTCACCAGCCTGGAGATGCTGCACCGGGTAAAGCGCATAGATCCTTCGCTGTTCACCAAGTCGGGCATGATGGTCGGGCTAGGCGAGACCCGCGAGGAAGTAGGTCAGGTAATGGACGATCTGCACGCGGCCGACGTGGACTTCCTGACCATCGGGCAATATCTGCAGCCGACACGCAAACATGTGGCGGTCGACCGCTTCGTGACGCCCGAGGAATTCGAGGGTTATGCCGATATGGCACGGGGCAAGGGCTTCCTGCTGGTGGCCGCGACGCCGCTGACCCGGTCGTCCTATCATGCGGGTGACGATTTCGCGCGGCTGCGGGCGGCGCGCGAGGCCGCTCGGTCCACTGGCTGAATAAGGCTTTTCATGTCGACCCATGCCGAAAAGCGGGTGCTTCCTCACAGCCCCGATCATCTGTTTGACCTTGTCGCCGATGTCGGGCGCTATCCGGAGTTTCTGCCCTGGTGCATCGGGGCGCGTATTCGCAGCCGCGGCGAAAACGCCCTGGTCGCAGACCTGATCATCGGCTTCAAGGGGATCAGGGAAAAATTCACCAGCGAGGTGACGATGGATCGCGCCGGCATGCGGATCGATGTGGTTTATCGCGACGGCCCTTTCAAATACCTCAACAATCACTGGATTTTCAACGCGCGGCCGGATGGTGGATGCGAGATCGACTTCTATGTTGATTTCGAATTCCGCTCGCGCCTGCTGCAACGGGTCATCGGCATGCTGTTCAACGAAGCGGTACGGCGGATGGTGAGTGCGTTTGAGACCCGGGCCGACCAGTTATATGGCAAGAAGTAACCTTTCCGCCGATCTCCCTGCTTGAGTAGCTTTATATAGCGGGCAATGTCGGTTCGTTGATGGAACGAATTTAACTCAAAATTTAGTAGAATATTAACAATACCGCGATGCCGGCAGGTCGTCCGCCGCCCGAGTCGCGTATTTCCGGGCCCGATCGTGATCCGAATCTAGTGCCTCAAGGCTATGAATTACACGTATAAAACGGGATTAAGCCTGTTTGATTAGGCTTGACGCTTAATTTAGGTTAGTCTGTTCAGCGGATACAGCCGCCACGGACACACCAGACTCATGCCGATCACGCCACGACAGATCCGTGCCGCCAGGGCGATGCTCGAGGTCAAGCAGAAGGACCTTGCCGCCGCGGCCGGCATTTCGCTCGCCACACTGAACAATATCGAGCGCGGGGTGGCCGACCCGCGCAGCAGCACGCTGGCGGCAATCGAAAGAACGTTGAAGGACGCCGGTATCGAGGTTGAGGAGGACGGCCTGACCGAAGAAGTGCGACTACACCGCATCGCCCGGCCCAACGCCTACGACACGCTGTTCGCCAGTCAGCGCGTTCTGGAAATCATCGGTCCGGGTTCGCTGTACCATTTGGATCGTATCCTGTTTTTCGCCCGTCACAGCGTCGCCGAGGGCGCCATGGCGCCACGGATCTGCCTGCTGATCGAAGGGCGCAGCCGTACGATATTATTCGATCTAGTTGATTTTACTATAGAAAACGATAGCCGGTCAGCGGAAGTCGCCGGTATTCTGCTGGGCTGTTACGCGTTCCATGGCGACCGGCTGTATTATCTCGACCAGGTTCTGGAAGACACCACGACGGCGGAACTGGCGGAGGCTGTCTCGCGGCTGCGCAAATTCGATTGGCGGCCCATGGAACATCCGGGCCCCTTCTTCAACAGGTTCGACGATTGGGAAGGTCATTTGCTGGGTTTTGCCCGCCGCCCCGGCCATCCGATGCGAAACCTGGTATCCCTGCTGGTCAATCGCCAACAAACCTGAGCATAATTTCCAGCGCCCGCATGGCTGTCGCGCGCCGAATTTCGGCCCGGTCGCCGGGGAAAATGTGGCGTTCCACGACTGTTGGATTGCCCTTCCCTGCCGCGCCGATGAACACCAATCCCACGGGCTTTTCCGGGCTGCCGCCGTCCGGGCCCGCGATGCCGGTTACCGCCACCGCGATATCGGCGCGTGAATGGGCGAGGGCGCCTTTGGCCATGGCGCGGGCGGTCGGCTCGCTGACGGCGCCAGGAGTGGCGATCAGGCCGGCTGGAACGCCCAGCATTTCAGTCTTGGCCTCGTTCGAGTAGGTCACGAAACCGCGCTCGAAGACATCCGAGGATCCGGGTATCTCCGTGAGACTGGCCGCGATCAGCCCGCCGGTACAGGATTCGGCTGTTGCTATCTTCATGCCCGCGGCCCTGGCGGCATCAAGAACCGCACTGGCCGTTATAATCAGGTCGTCGTTCATCCAAAGAACCAGATAAAGCCACAGAGGCCGGCCCCTGAGTAAATCGCGGCGAAAATATCATCCAGCATGACGCCAAAACCGCCCGGGACATCCCGGTCTGCCCAATTCGCCGGCCAGGGTTTCAGGATGTCAGCGGCCCGGAACAGGAAGAAACCGACGATAAACAGGACCGGGTCCATTCCCGCGA
>JADFVY010000360.1 GCA_015222795.1 Pseudomonadota bacterium
GGGATCTGCACGAAGTTGAAATACCACAGCAGGCCGATCCACATCACGCCCGAGAGCACATGCAGCCAGCGGAAGAAGAAGACCCCGTATTCCGAGCCGTAACCCTCCTGTACGTAGTAGATGATGAACATGACGACCGCGAGGACGAAACCGGCGATCACGGTATTTCTCAGGTTTGAAAGTATGGCACTCATGGCTTTGCCCCTCTTTGGCTATTTAGTATTCACATGACGCGGTATTCCCCGCGTCGTTTTACTTGCGGTCATTCGACCGCAATCGCCCTCTGGCCAGGCTGGACGCGAGGGAGGATTCTCCGAGTAACCATGTCGGGTACCCTTCAGAACTAGAACATACTCGCGAAATACGCGTTGGCAATGGGTTGCGGTTAAGGAAATGAAGTTTTCTCTTATCCGGCCCGGCAGCCTTATGTCTCCCAACCGATAATTCGCGTCGCGGGCGCGGCGGGACAGCGCCCGCATTCCTGTATCGTTGAATCCTTGGAGGACTGGTATGCAGGATATTCAGGATCCGGCTCCAACAAGGGGCAGGGCAGGGCGAAAGGCGAAACGCGCCGCCGGCGCGGCGCATGCGGCGCCCGCCTACATCACGCGAAACATTCCCACCTTCGAACTGCTCGGCGAGGAAGGACTCGCCAAACTGGAGGAGAACGCCGAGACCATCCTCCAGGAAGTCGGCTTCGAGGTCCGCGAGGACGAAGAGGCCCGGCGCCTGTTCCGCGAAGCGGGCGCCGACGTCCAGGGCGAACGCGTGCGCTTCCCGCGCGGCATGCTGCCGGCGATCATCCGCGCCACCGCGCCCTCCTGTTTTACCCAGCATGCCCGCAATCCCGCCCGCAGCGTAAAGATCGGCCATCCCCATACGGTATTCTCGCCGGCCTACGGCTCGCCCTTCGTGCAGGACATGGAGGGCGGCCGGCGCTACGGCACGATGGCGGACTTCGAGAATTTCGTGAAGCTGGCCTGGGCCTCGCCGTGGCTGCACCATTCCGGCGGCACCATCTGCGAGCCCGTGGACATTCCCGTCAACAAGCGCCATCTGGACATGGTCTATGCCCATATGCGCTGGTCCGACAAAGGCTTCATGGGCTCGGTGACGGCGGGCGACCGGGCCGCGGATTCGATCGAGATGTGCCGCATCCTGTTCGGTGCGGACTTTGTCGACGAAAACTGCGTGATCATGGGCAACATCAACATGAACTCGCCCCTGACCTGCGACCTGACCATGACCGCCGCCTTGCGCGCTTACGCCTCGGCCAACCAGTGCGCGGTGGTGGTGCCATTCATCCTGGGCGGCGCCATGGGGCCGGTGACGACGGCGGGCGCCATCGCCCAGGCCCATGCCGAGGCCATGGTCGGCGTGGCCCTGACCCAACTTGTGCGCCCCGGCGCACCGGTGGTCTATGGCAACTTCCTCAGCTCCATGTCCCTGAAGAGCGGCGCGCCCACCTTCGGCATGCCGGAACCGGCGCTGGCCTGTCTGGCGGTGGGGCAACTGGCGCGCCGGCTGGGCGTGCCATTGCGTTGCGGCGGGGGGCTGACCGCATCGAAGATCCCCGATTACCAGGCCGGGCAGGAAAGCGCGGATTCGCTGATGCCGGCGTTGTTGTGCGGGGCCAACTTCATCCTGCACGGGGCCGGCTGGATGGAGGGCGCGCTGGTCATGGATT
This sequence comes from Pseudomonadota bacterium, assembly GCA_015222795.1. Lineage (GTDB taxonomy): Bacteria > Pseudomonadota > Alphaproteobacteria > UBA8366 > JADFVY01 > JADFVY01. Next base: position 1,688 of record JADFVY010000360.1, read on the forward strand.
ACGAGAAATTCATGCTGGACGCCGAACATCTGGGCATGATGCATGTGTTCATGGGCGGCCTGGCGCTGGACGACAACGCCCTGGCCCTGGACGCCTTTCGCGAGAACGGACCCGGAAAGCATTTCTTCGACTGCGCCCATACCATGGCCAACTATGAGACCGCCTTCTTCGAACCGTCGCTCAGCGACAATACACCCTTCGAGCAATGGGAGGAACGGGGCTCGCAAGACGCCCGAACCCGCGCCCACGGCGCCTGGAAGAAGGTGCTGGCCGAATACGAGGCGCCGCCACTGGACGAGGGGGTCGACGAGGCGTTGCGCGAGTATATGGCGCGGAAGAAGGGCGAGATGCCTGACAAGTGGTATTAGGGCATTCTTGCCGGCGCCACGTGGCTGAGGAAACAGCACTCACCGCGATTGCTTTAACGTCCACTGTCGCCTACAATAGCGGCTATACAGTGCATAATAGTGGTCGTTACGCATGAAAGACAAGCCGACCAAAACCCTGCCGATACCGGTGAACCGCGCCTTGAGAAAGCTGGGCGCGGATATTCGCGATGCTCGCCGCCGCCGCCGTGTTGCAATGGCGGTATTGGCCGAACGCGCCTCCATGAGCCGTTGGACGCTAACGAAAATAGAAAAGGGCGATCCGACCGTCCAACTGGGTAATTACGCCATGGTTCTCTTCGTGCTCGGTCTGATTCACCGGCTGTCCGAACTCGCCGACGCCGCCAGGGATGAACGTGGCCTGGAACTGGAGGAAGAGCGGCTGCCCCAGAGGATACGGTCGCGCAAACCAAGGGCGGGCAAATAATGGACGCAGAGGTTCTCGTTTATCTCGATTGGGAGGGAGTTTCGGTCCCGGTTGGAAAATTGTGGTCGCGCGCCCGCAAGGGCAAGGAGAGCGCGACCTTCGAGTACGACGCGAAATGGCTTGAAAACTCCTCGCGGTTCTCGCTCGAGCCCGCTCTGAAGGTTGGCCCCGGCCCTTTCCACACCGCAAACGGCAAGGCCCTGTTCGGGGCGCTCGGCGATTCCGCGCCCGACCGGTGGGGGCGTGCCCTGATGCGGCGTGCCGAACGTCAGGATGCAACGGCGGAAAACCGCACGCCGCGCACGCTTCTGGAAGTGGATTACCTGCTCAGGGTCACGGATGAGGCGCGGCAAGGCGCGCTTCGTTTCGCGACGGAGCCGGGTGGAGCGTTTCTCGCCCCGTCGGACCGGAACACGATCCCGCCATTAATCGATTTGCCGAAACTTCTGTCCGCCAGTGACAAAATTTCCGAGGACCCGCATGCGGATGAAGCGCTGCGCTTTCTCCTGGCGCCCGGCTCGTCGCTCGGCGGCGCGCGCCCGAAAGCGTCCGTTCGGGACATGGACGGTCATCTGGCGATCGCCAAGTTTCCCCGTAAGGAAGACGAAACGGATGCGGTGTTGTGGGAGGCGGTGGCCTTGAAGCTGGCCGGAAAAGCCGGCATCGAAGTTCCGGAATTCCGTGTCGAGGCGGTCGCTGGCCGGAATGTTCTCGTCCTGCGCAGGTTCGACCGGGTCGATGGCGCGCGCCGCCCCTTCCTGTCGGCGATGAGCTTGCTCGACGCCAGGGACAATGAACAACATAGCTATCTGGAAATAGCCGACGGTTTGCGCCAGCATGGCGCGCGGGCGAAAGACGATCTGCGCCAGCTATGGCGGCGCATGGTCTTCAATGTACTGATCTCCAACACGGACGATCATTTGCGGAATCACGGGTTTTTATATGAAAGTATGTCCGGCTGGGTGCTCTCGCCGGCCTACGACCTCAACCCCGTGCCGACCGATATCAAACCGCGCCTTTTATCTACCGGCATCGATCCAGACGATAATGCCGCAAGCCTGGACCTTGCCCTGGAGCATGCAGGGTATTTCGAGCTCACGGATCGCGATGCGGCGGCAATAGCAAAAGAGGTCGGCGCCGCAGTGAGTTCATGGCGGAGGGAAGCCTCGCATCTGGGCCTGCGCTCGGCGGAAATAGATCGAATGGCCTCGGCCTTTGAACATGACGACCTGAAGCAGGCTCTGGCAGGCTGCTGAAAAACTAACCGGCGCCATAATTTTATCAGCCGGATCAGCGCCGTTGGCGGCGCCAGCGGTTGACGACATTGGTCACCGCGCTCGTCTCGCCCTCGCCTTCCTTCGCTGCGCCTTCCTTCCAGTATTTCGAGAACTCGGCGGTGCTGCTCCGGGGGCGCTGGTTTTCGGGCAGGAGGTTCAGGTACACCCGCGCCGGTACGGAAACGCCTTCGCCGACGACGATGGCCTCGCCGGTCCGGAGCGACGGCAGCGCGTCGATCAGCCCCAGCCCGGATTCCGACAGCGTCCCGCGTACATATTCCTGATCCTTCAGGTTATTCATGCGCATGGCGAAAATGGTGCTGCACTGGGAGAGGATGCCCAAATCCAGTTCCGACGGGCGCTGGCTCACGATGCCCAGCGACACGCCGTATTTGCGGCCTTCGTTGACGATCCGCGACAGCGCGCGCTTGGTAAGGTCGAAGCCGGAACCATCCAATTGCCCGGCGTAACGGTGGGCCTCTTCGCAGACCAGCAGAACCGGGGTGTCCCCTTCGGCCCAGTAGGCGAAATCGAAGGTCATCCGGCATAGCAGAGAAATCACCACTTTCATGATATCGGACGGCACTTCCGACAGATCGAGAATGGTGATCGGCTTGCCGTTGGCCGGGACGCGAAACAGCCTGGCGAGGATTTCCGCCATGTCGTCGGCCACGTTGTATCCCTCTTGAAACATGAACGCGAAGCGCCGGTCGGCCAGCAATGCGTTGATGCGATTTCGCAGGCGAATATAGGGCGCCGCGCCAGTAGGTTTGTCGAGCTTGCCCACTGCTGAATCGAGATAGCGAAGCACCTCCTGCAGGCGGTACGGCACGGGAGAATCGCCGTCGATCGCCGCGTTTTTTTCAGCGCTCTCGTCGAATAATTTTCTTGCGTGAATAACAGCTTCCCTGAGAATGGATCTGTCGATTTCCAGATCGTCGGTTTTCTCAACGACGATTTCCTGGAGCTCCTCGAAATTGAGAAGCCAATAGGGGATGCTGAACTCTCCGGCCCCGAGAAGTTCGGCAAAATCGGTGAAGGCGTGGCCATATTCGCCATGGAGGTCGAGAAGCAGCACGTGCCCCTCGCGATGCTGCGACAGGATGGCCCGCAACATCGTCGAGACGGCGCAGGACTTGCCGGACCCGGTGGTGCCCAGAACCGCGAAATGCTTGCCCAGAAGGTCATCGACGGAGACGTAGGCGGGCAGGTTCCGATCCTGGTATATGGTGCCGACCTTGACCGCCGAGACGTTGGGCTGCGCGTAAACCCGGGTGAGGTCGTCCTGGTTCACCGCATAAACGCTGTCCCCAAGTGTCGGATAGAACGAGACGCCGCGGCGAAACACCTCGGCTCCACCGCCCGGCCCCGGCACCCCTTCCCCCACCAGTTCTAGCTCCATAATACGGATTTCCGCGTCGCTCTGCGCGGCGGCCAGCTCGGGAATATTCAGCCCCTTGACCATGGCGAACACCGTGGTCTCGTCCAGATGCATCTTCACGAGAGATCCGATTTGAAGCGATTTAAGCCCGGCCGCCAATAGCGCCTCCGAGCCCACGAGGCGGGCCGCGGCCCGTGAGCCTTCCACCGACACGACCTGACCGATTATTTTCGGCTCGTCGAAGGAAACCCCGGGCCTTGCCGCGGGTCCGCCAGAATGGTTTTCACTAGACGAATTGGCCTCTGTATCGTCGTCTCGGTCGGGCATGGTTCAACCATCCATTTTGGGATCGAACGCGCGATCCGCAGGGAAAACAAAAGCTCGAATACCCTCCCAGGCCAGCGGCTTGGGGGTCGGGATTCAAGCGTGAGCCTTGATTCTCGCCATGGTATTGTCTCTCCAATGCGATGTCTACCCGCGAAAAGACAAGCGGCCTTCTCATCGTACTGACCGAAACAGGTTACACCGTTCTTGCGGCCATCAATCCTTCATGGATTGCTTCCTCGGCGGTTCGCGGGCTCAGGCAGTCGCCGACCATATGAATTTCCAGATCGCGGCCGCGCAATTCGGCCTCCAATTCGGTCACCGGCTGATGCCCCTGCGCGAGCACCAGCGTGTCCATCGCCTCGCAGATAATGGGCTCGCCGCTGGCCATGTGATGGAAATAGGCCGTGTCCCCGTCCGCGCCGAACAGGCGGGCGTAGGGAATGACCTCCACGCCCAGGCGGTGGAGTTTTCCGGCCCAGTCGTCGCGCAGGTATATTTGCAGGTTCTGCCCGGCATGGGTGCCACCCACCGCAAGTCGGACATGGCATCCATCCCGCGCCAGCTTTTCGGCAAGACCCACGCCGATCCAGTCGCAGCGCCAGTCCGCAATAACCACCGAGCTTCCGGGATTGGCTTCGCCCTGCAAAATCCGCCACGCTTCGACCACGTGGGTGCCGTCGGCGATTTCGGCATCGGTGCTGAAGGGTATTGCCCCCGTCGCAATGATGACGGCGTCCGGCTTCTCTCTTTCAATCAGGTCGGCGTCAACCGCGCTATTCAGGCGAACCTCCACGCCGGCCAGTTCCATCTCGCGCTTCAGATTATCCACCAGAACGCCGAATTCCGCCCGGCCAGGCAATGTCTGCGCCAGCAACACCTGTCCGCCGAGCTGCCCCGATTTCTCGCATAAGACAACCCGATGACCTCGCTCCGCCGCAGCCGCGGCCGCCTTCATGCCGCCGGGTCCGCCACCCGCGACCAGGATGGCGCGCGCGGTTCTGGCCCTGGCATGCGGACCCAGTGACAGTTCCCGGCCCGACAGTGGATTCTGGATACAGGAAATCGGAACGCCCTGATGGTAGTGGCCGATACAGGCCTGGTTACAGCCGATGCAGGCGCGGATATCGTCAAGTTTCCCGCCGTGCGCCTTGTTGGGCATTTCCGGATCGGAGATCATGGCGCGGGTCATGCCGCACATATCGGCCTGTCCCTTTTCAAGGATCTGTTCGGCCAGTTGCGGCTGATTGATACGGCCGGCGACGAAAACCGAGCGCGAGAACACTTCCTTGATGCTGGCGGCGTGGGGCGCGGTATAGGCATGGTCGAAGGACATCGGCGGCGCCACATGCACGGAACTGCCCAGTCCCGCCATGGAACCCATGGTGACGTTAAGGTAGTCCAGGTCGGCGAGATCGTTCATCCGGCGGCAGGCATCCAGCACCGTTTGCGTATCCAGCCCGGTAGGGTCGTCCTCGTTGGCCGAAATACGGATGCCGATGACGCGGTCCGGGCCGATGGCCTTGCGGACGGCGGCGACGATCTCGCGAATGAAGCGGAAGCGTTTTTCTTCCGATCCGCCGAATTCATCGTCACGGCGGTTGACGTCGGGGCTTAGAAACTGGGCCAGCAGCAGGCCATGGCTGGCGGTCATTTCAATGCCATCGAGCCCCGCCTCCACAAGGCGGCGCGCCGCATTCGCATGGGCGTCGATGATCTCCCACACGTAATCGGTGGGCATCGCCCTGGGCATGGTATGGAACCGGTGGTCGGGAACGGTGGACGGCGCATGGGGCACGCTCAACAATCCGCCATATCCATGGGCGATCCGCCCGCCATGGGTAACCTGGCCGAACAGCTTGCAGCCGTGCTTGTGGACGGCATCCGCGATTTTCCGATAACCGGGAATGCACTCATCCCTGCTGGCGTCGATATAAAGCGGCGTGGTGACCGCGTCGCCGTGCGGACGGGCGGCTTCCATGACGATCAATCCGACGCCGGCGGCGGCGCGGGCTTCGTGGTAGGCCGCCATTTCATCGCTGGGGCGCCCGTCCCGGGCCAGAAGGGTCTGATGCGCGGTGGAAAATATCCGGTTCTTGATTTCAACGCCGCGAATGGCGTGGGGAGTGAATAAATGCGCAAACGCCATATGCAACCTCGTGTTTCCCTGGGTGGATTTCAACGGACATCGCCGCAACCTTAACCGGCGGTCACGCGCCCGACCTTATAAGCCACGACCGGCCTGAATAAGCAGCGCGACCATGGAACAGTACGTCGGATTAAAGGCGGAGTGAACCCCCGGGTCGAGACAATAATCCGTCCACCATGTCCCCGAAGCATGTCCCCGGTCCATACACCCGCGAGGGGAGAGGGTTCTACCGTGGCGCCTCAAAAAATAACCCTCTCCCGCTGGTGAACAGTGCCCCGCCTCTTCACATTCCCGTTAACGCCCGCCCTCCCACGCGTTCTCTGTTGACATCGCGGCCAGAATGATCATTCTGTAATTCAGAACGAGCGTTCTGGAAGGAAATGGACGATGAGCACACGAGACCAGCGCGACAGCGAAAACGCCGGGGACCGGTTGCAGCGGGCCATGGAGCTGTTCTGGCGGCAAGGTTATTACGACACCTCGGTCAGCGACCTGGTGGCCGAAACCGGCGCCAACCGTCAGGGGCTTTACGGCGAATACGGCAGCAAGCAGGGCCTTTTCCGCGCGAGCCTTCGGGTCTATGGGCGCGAGGTCACGGATCGAACGACGGCGGTTATGGCGGGGGCGGATGCCTCGCTGGCGGAAATCCGCGCCTTCTTCGCCCAGTTTCTCGAGATCATCGAAACGCCGCGCGGCCAGATGGGCTGCCTGGTCTGCAATACCGCGACCGAGATTTCCGAACAGGATGCCGAGATCGCCGCCGATGTTGCCGGCGTTCTGGCCAGCCAGCGGGGCCTGTTCCGCGCCGCGTTGGTCAACGCCCGCGACAGGGGCGAAATCGCCGCCACAGCCGACCCGGACATTCTCGCCGATCACTGTGTCGGGTCGCTGATGGGATTTATGGGGTACGCGCGCTCGCCGGCCCCGCGCGAGGCGGTGCGCAATCATGTGAAAGGAATTCTGGGCTTTCTCGACGGGATCGCCCAGCCCCCACGACAAAACCAAACTTAACAAACTTAAGAAGGATCAAAGACTATCATGAATGCAGAATACAAGATGAAATCCGCGGCGATTACCCAGGAAACAGCCGAGGGCCGCGCGGCCGAGGTGCTCGATAAGGCGAAGAAACAGGTTGGTTTCATCCCCAACATGTACGCCAACATGGTGAATTCGCCGGGACTGTTGGAAACCTACCTGGACGGCTATGCGCTGTTCCGCAAGGAATCCGGTTTTTCGACCCAGGAACAGGAAGTCATCTTCCTGGCGATCAGCCGCGTGAACGGATGCGACTACTGCGTCGCCGCGCATAGTTTCATCGCCGACGCCAAGTCCGGCCTGGCCGCCGAAATCACCGACGCCATTCGCGGCGGCCACCCGATCCAGGACGGAAAGCTGGCCGCGCTGGCCGACTTCACCACCATCATGGTGCGCAAGCGCGGTTTGCCCGCGAAGGCCGACGTCGAGGCGTTCCTCGACGCGGGCTACACCGAGCGTCATATTCTGGAGGTCATCCTGGGAATTTCCGTAAAGACCATCAGCAACTATTCCAACCACATTTTCCACACCGAGGTCGACGAGGTATTCGCGGACCGCGCCTGGACCGATAGCCACGCCGCCTGTCGCTTCGCTGCCCGGACGTCGGGCGTGCGTGCATCTACCCGGCCCCCTTCGCGGGGGGCCGGGTATTTTGCATCCAGACCTGGCGTCGTCCACCACGTGATCACACTTCCCGCGCGGCGAAGCGGTATGACCAGACCCTCATCCACATCATGCCCGCGGTTGCCGCCGAGCCGATGACCAGGCCCATCCACAGGCCCAGCCCGCCGAAACCACCCAGGAAGGCCAGGGCCGCGCCGCTGGCGAAGCCGATGGCCCAGCGGCCGGTCAATTGCAGCAGCAGGGGCCGGCCGGTATCCTTGAAGCCGCGCAGGATGGCGGTGCCGACGACGGCCGCGTTTTCCGTAAGCTGCAGCAACGCCAGGCAGAACAGCATGGCCAGCGCCATGGTAACGATCGCGCCGACGCCGGCCGACGCAGGGTCTATAAACAGCGAGGGGACCCACCCGCGTCCGGCCAGCAGCAGGGCGAATATCGCCACCGTCGCCACCATGGCCAACGCCGCGCCGGTCCATACCGCGCTCGACGCGCCGGGACGGTTGCCCTCGCCAATCCTGTAGGCGACGCGCACGGTGACCGCCTGGCCAAGACCGACCGCCGGTGCATAGAGGATACCCGCCATGCGCAGCGTGATGGCATGGGCGGCGACGACTTCCGGTCCGAATACGCCCAGCAGCACGGTGGTGAACAGGAACACGCCGGTCTCGCCTAGTGGTCTGTATCAGGCATATTGCACCCATGGGATCGTGTTTCCCGTTTCCCCGGCAGGAGGGTGTGCGCCGGCGATGCTGCGCATCGTCAAGCGCACCCGACGCATCGGGGGGGCGGGAAACGCGACCCTTCGGGCGGCCTTGCGAGCCCTCCGGTCGCGTTGCGCGCGGCTTGCGATGCCCGGCATCGCGGCGCGACCCGCGCCTTGTCGGAAGACCTCGCAAGACCGTCCCATGTGTGCAATATGCCTGATATAGACCACTAGGCTGGTCAGCCC
>JADFVY010000361.1 GCA_015222795.1 Pseudomonadota bacterium
ACTGGGGGGCCGGAAAACGGCCCCTCTTCGATATTTTGAGATAAGGAAATTTCCATGAAAACGGTTTATCTATTGCGGGTCCTGCTGATTGCCTCGGCCTGCGCGGGCTGGTCCGTTTCAGCAAGCGCGGACGCACCTGCGCGAATCCTGGACGAAGGCGAGAAAATTATCCTGCCGGACGAATATGCGCCGGTCTCCACCGAGCTGTTTGGCTGCTTCGATTGCCATGGCGTCAGCGGCGAATCCGCCGATCCGCAATTTCCCATCCTTTCCGGCCAGCATTTTTATTACCTCTATGTCCAGCTCAAGGATTTTAAGTCGGGCCTGCGCGCCTCCGAAATAATGCAGCCGATGGTCGAGGAAATGAGCAAGGATCAGATGAAGCTGATCGCCAAATATTTCTCGGAACAGGAATGGCCAAGCACCGGTTACAGGGGCGATCCCGCGATGACCGCCAAGGGCGAGACCGCCACGGGCGCGGGACAATGCGTCCAGTGCCACCGCGGCGCCTACGACGGCGACAGCCGCGTACCGCGCCTCGCCGGCCAGCAACGTGAGTATCTCTTTAAAACCCTGTTGGACTTCAAGAACAAGCTGCGGATGAATTCGCCGGCGAAATCCTCCCTGATGGGTTCCTTCGACGACGCCGATATAGAGGCCATGGCCGAATTCCTGGCCGACCTTTGACCGGTTCCACCCGGACGTTCAATGGGGGCGCTCATTTCGGGCGCCCCCCCCATTTAAGCGGCTCTCACTGCCCGTTGGCGGCCAACACGGCCAGCACGCCCTCGCCAGCCGCCAGATCCCGTGCGGTTTTGCCCTCATTGTCCGCGATGTCGGCCCGCGCCCCGGCCTTCAGCAATGCCTCAGCCGATTCTGCATGATCCAGCGATGCCGCCACCATCAATGCCGTGCGGCCGCGATTGTCCTGTAAATCCAATGTCGCGCCAGCCTCGACCAGCACTGTAACCGTTGCCACGCCGTCGCCGACCGGAACGTCATTGGCGTGCCCGGCCGCCCACATCAGTACGGTCAGGTTGTTGCCGTAACGGGCATCCGCCTCGACGCCGGCCGCCAGCAACAGGCGCACTGTATCGGTGAACCCCTTGGCCGCCGCATAGACGATGGCCGATTTTCCGGTGCGGTCGATATAATTCGGGTCAACGCCCTGCGCCAGCAGCAGCTCGATCACATCGTCATCGCCGTTGTAGGCCGCCGCGGTCATCGCCGACACGCCCTTGTTGTTGGCGTGGTCGACAAAGGCGCCGGCTTCGATCAGCATTTTTGCAATGCGCGCATGGCCGCCCTCGGCGGCGAGAATTAACGCCGTGCTGCCCCCGATATTACGGTGATTGATGTCCGACTCGGCGGCCAGCAGCATTTTGACGGCCTTGCGGTGCCCGCCGCCGGCGGCCAACAACAGTGGCGTGCTGCCGAAGCGATTGCGCGCCGCGACTTTCGCGCCCCCCGCCAGCAGCTTTTCGATCTCGTCTTCCCATCCTTTTTCAGCGGCCTGCAAGAGGGCGAGGTTGGCCGTCATCTGGTTGACCGGCTTTCCCAGCGCTTCGTCTGGTGTATTGTCGTGATATTCGTTCTGCGCCGCCGCGAACCCGGTAAATAATATCAGCATCGCCAGGGCGGCGGCGATCCGGCAAAAATATCTAACACCGATCATAATATCTCCGTTGTCATCGTGCGGAACATGGGCCTGCCATAGCCGCCGGCGCGGCATGGCGTGTGGTGGAGTAAATCTAACGGATGGTACCCATGGGACCATAACAGAAGGCCGCAGCATGGCAATATTCCCTGAAAGCCGTATTGGGCGGTTGTCACGAAACATCAGTTCGGTCAGACGCCGCCCCGGCTACGGATCATGCTGCGTTTCGGATCGTAGGCGACGATAGCGATGACGAGGAAGATAGCCAGCGTGCCGACCGTCCACGCCAGCGCGGCGCCATTCCACTCCATGTAAAGGGTGAACCGGATCAGCTCCACTGCATGGGTGAACGGGTTATAGGAACATATCCTGTAAAGCAGAACGCTCGACTCCTGAATTTTCCATAGGGGATAAAGCGCGGAAGACAGGAAAAACATCGGAAAAATTACGAAGTTCATAACCCCGGCGAAGTTTTCAAGCTGGTGGATCGTGGACGACAGCACCAACCCGAAGGCGCCCAGCATGGTACCCGTGATCAGCAATACCGGCAGCAGGGCGATACAACCGGCCAAAGGCAAATCGACACCGAACAACCAGGCGGACACCAGGAAGACATAAACCTGGAGCACCGAGACCGCGCAACCGCCAATCAACTTCGAAACCAGCAGAAACCAGCGAGGCAGCGGGCTGGTCAGCAAAACGCGCATGCTGCCCACTTCACGGTCGTATACCAGGGACAGAGAGGTCTGCATGCCGTTAAACAGCTGGACCATTCCGACCAGCCCGGGAACGATGTAGGTTTCATATGTGATATAGGTTTCGTAGGGTGGGATGATCGAGACGCCAAGTGCCGCCCGGAAGCCCGCCGCGAAGACCACCAGCCAGACCAGCGGTCGGACCAGCGCGGCGACGAACCGTTCGCGCTGATGCACGAAGCGCAGCCCCTCGCGCCAGAGAATTCCCCATAGGCACCTTGCATACACCGCCGGAGATATGCTCACGACGACGCCTGCCCTTCCGCGGCTGTGAGTTCCGAGGTAAGCATCTCGAAAGCCTCGGCAACAGTATGGGCACCGCAATCTTGCAGAACGTTTGGCACTGGGCCCGCGGCATGGATATTTCCCCGGTGAAGCACGACCATGTCGTCGCCGGGCTCTACCTCGTCCACGAGGTGGGTCGCCCACAGCACCGTCAATTTCTTTTCCCGGCAAAGCGCATGCACCCGGTCGACGATGGCCCGTCGCGTCGGCACGTCGAGGCCAACCGTCGGTTCGTCCAGTAGGAGCACGACCGGATCGTGCAGCATGGCCCTGGCAATTTCGACCCTGCGGCGATGCCCCCCGTTCAGGGCGCGGATTTTTTCGTCGGCCCGCTCCAGCATATCCAATGCCTCCAGCCCCTGTGTGATACGGCTGGTGATCACCGCGCTGGACAGACCATGCAGCGCGCCAAAATACAGGAGGTTCTGCCGCACCGAGAGATCGAGGTCGAGTGTCGATTGTTGGAACACGACCCCGATTCGGGAAAGCGCTGCGCCAGGGGACTGCCGGATATTGACCCCGGCGATCTCAATCTGCCCTTCGGGAACGACGAATAATCGGGTCAGAAGAGAAAAGAGCGTCGTTTTTCCGGCGCCATTGGGCCCAAGAAGCGCGCAGAAACGACCTGTCTTGACGGAAAAGCTGACCGAATCCAGAGCCGTTTTCGAGCCGTAACTGTACGACAAATTCTTGACCGTCAGTCCGGCCGGGGCGTCAGACCCGCTCTCCCCGTTCATATCGTCACCTGCTCAGGCTCCACCCTTAGCTTATTCCGAGTAACCGCCGGGCGATTTGTACTTGCGAGCGGCAGCTTAGTAAACACCCGCGGCTATAATCGGACTGAACTAACCCTGAGCTACTCCCCGATCGTTGGACAGATTTGGCGCCGATTTAAGCTACAGTTTGTGCCTTCTGGCCGGTTTCTCCGTTGGTTCGTTTCATGCCGCCAACCTGCCGCGCGCAGGGCCGCGCGCAGGGCCGCGCGCAGGCCCGGGCCGGAGGGTGGCAGGCCATCCCGATACACCAGAACCGGCGCCCGCCCGCCATGGGCGGCATGGGGTCGGCGGTGGTTGTAAAAATCGACCCACGGCCGATCCCGGCCCTGGCGTCGCGCCCGCCCGAGAAGGCGTGCAGGTAGACGCACTCGTATTTGAGAGACCGCCACTGCCGTCCATGGAGATGGCGCCCCGGCCTCTTACAGGCAACGCGTCCACGCCCGGGATATGAACTGGCTGCCCTGGTCGGTGTTGAATATCTCCGGGCGGCCATGCCGGTCCGGAGCTTCCTCCAGCGCATCGACGCAGAACTGAACGTCCGCTGACCGGTATTGTCT
>JADFVY010000362.1 GCA_015222795.1 Pseudomonadota bacterium
GCGGGGCGACGTGCTGGGCGCCTATCTGATCGAGTTCGCTCTGCTGGGGCTGGCGACGGCGGGAATCGCGGCCGCCGCCGGCACCCTTGCCGCCTGGGCGGTTACGACATATCTGATGCACCTGGATTGGTCTTTCACGCCGGCCGCAATGGTCTGGACGACGGCGATCTGCGTTCTCGCCACCATGGGATTCGGCGTCATGGGCACCTGGCGCGCGCTGGGCCAGAAAGCCGCGCCGCTGCTGCGCAACGACTGAAGCCCTTACCAGTAGCTGAGCGCGCCCTCGAACATGGTTTTCAGTTGCTCGGCGCCGACTTCCATCGGAGCGTTTTTCAAAAGGCGCTGCTGTGGCAGGGTGCCCTCGATCAGGGCGCCGATATCGCCCGCGCCATAGCCGACCCCGCCGACGCCGTTGGGGATGCCGGAGGCCTTCATCAGCTCGACGATACGCCCGCCCAGCACCTCGCCCGCGTCGTCATTGCCCGCGCCGCGCATATCCGCGCCCAGGTATTTCGCGCCGTCCAGATGGCGTTCCGGGCAGGCGCATGCGGTGTTGCGGAACACCGACGGCGCATTGACAATGACGCTCATGCCGTGGGGGATGATCGGCTCGTCGCCGGGATAGCCTTCCGGCTGGTAGTCCTTGACCAACCCGGCCACCGCATAGGCCATGCCATGCGGCACATGAACGCCCGAATTGCCAAAGGCGATTCCGGCCAGGGTCGAGGCCCACATCAATTGCTCGCGCGCTTCATGGTCAGCCGGGTCGTTCACCGCGCGCACCATGAATTCACCGGCCAGCCGCAACGCCTCGCGGCAGCCGAGATCCGACCAGGGGTTCGCGCCCTGGCTCATCGGCCGTTCGCCCGGCGTTTTAGAGCGCGCACGGCGCGTGAACGGCATGGCGGTGTATGATTCCAGCGCATGGCTAAGCACGTCGAAGGCGCTGCAGGCGATGACGTTCTTCGGCAGGGTATGGGTTGTCAGCGGGTCGATCAGGGCCAGCGCCGGGCGCAGCATCCGCGAGGCAATGCCGGTCTTGGCTTTCATCGACAACAGATCGAAAACGGTGACCCCGGTGCATTCCGAACCGGTGCCGGCGGTCGTCGGGCAGGCGATATGGGGCTTCAACGGGCCGGGCACCGGGCGACCCTCGCCCACCGGCGCATTCACATAGGCCAGGAAATCGGCCGGGTATGTCGTGTAGAGGCTGGCCGCCTTGGCGGTATCCATCACCGAACCGCCGCCGACCGAAATAAAGCCGTCAACCTTGGCTTCCGCCGCGAAACGGGTGGCGGCCTGGAAGGAGACGTCCGTCGGCTCCACCTTTACCTCGTCGTACAGCGCGTAATCGACACCGGCCGCGGAAAGCGATTTTTTCACCTTCTCCACATGCTCGGTCGTGGCCAGGCGCTTGTCGGTGAACAGCGCGATGCGCCCGATCCCCAGCGCCCTGGCCTGCTCGCCGGCCTCGGCCAGACAGCCCGCGCCATAGGTAATGGCGGAGACATCGACGGAGAAGGCTTCTTCCCCGCCCTCGGTCGTTGCGAAATAGTTATGGCAGCAGGTCATGCGGTTCCTCCGGGTAAATGCGGCGCCTTTATTAAATATCGTGCGCAGAGTCTCAACCCAAATCGTGAAATTCCCGGTACCACGCCACGAATCGCCGCACGCCTTCCTCGATGCTCGTATTCGGTTTCCAGCCCGTGGCGGCTTCCAGGTCGGCGGTGTCGGCCCAGGTGGCCTTCACGTCGCCGGACTGCATGGGCAGCATGTTCTTGACTGCCTTGCGGCCCAGCGCCTCTTCCATGACCTCGATGAAGCGCATCAGGTCGACCGGCGCGCCGTTGCCTATATTGAAGACTCGGTAGGGCGCGATCGGGCTGGCCGCCGGGCCGTCGCCGGCATTCGCGTCCGGGGCCGGGATGCAGTCCGCCACGCGCAGCACGCCCTCGACGATATCGTCGATAAACGTGAAGTCGCGCTGCATTTCACCGCCGTTAAAGACGTCGATCGGGCGGCCCTCGGCGATGGCGCGCGCGAAGATCATTGGCGCCATGTCGGGCCGACCCCATGGGCCATAGACGGTGAAGAAACGCAGGCCGGTCACGGGGAACCCGTAAAGATGGGCGTAGGAATGCGCCATTAACTCGTTGGCGCGCTTGGTCGCCGCATAGAGGCTGACCGGATGATCCGCCGGATGATGCACCGAAAACGGCATCGCCTCGTTGCCACCATAGACCGAGCTTGAGGAGGCATAGACCAGATGCTCCACGGATAGCGCGCGGCATCCCTCCAGCACATTCAGGAAGCCGGCCAGATTGCTGTCCAGATAGGCATGCGGATTTTCCAGGCTGTAGCGCACGCCTGGCTGGGCCGCCATATGGATTACCCGCGCGGGCTTGTGGTCGGCGAACAGCCGCGCCGTCGTCTCGCGGTCGGCCAGGTCGATACGGGTCTCGATGAAATTCGGGTTGCCGGCCAGACGAGCCAGCCGCGCTTCCTTCAGTGCCAGATCGTAATAGGGGGTCAGGCAGTCCACCCCGACAACGCGTTCGCCGCGCGCCAGCAGGCGCAGCGCGATTTCGTTGCCGATAAAGCCGGCGGTTCCGGTTACGAGTATGGTCATGGTCGGGCGGAGATTACAGCCCCGCCCGGCGAAGGGGAAGCGCTAACGCCGCTCGATTGCCCGGGCCTGTTTTTCCAGGATCGTCGCCTCGGCGTCGCGGCCGGTCGCGCGCATCACGGCCGCGTAGTTGCGCAATGGTACGGCGACGTCGGGGTGATCGTCGGGCAGGTTGCGCTGCTGGATATCGAGCGCCCGCTTTACCAGCATCTCGGCCTCGTCATACTCGCCGGCGAACAGTTTCAATGTCGCGATGTTGTTCAGCGTGACGGCCACGTCCGGATGGTCGGGGCCGAGCGAGACCTCGCGAATGCGCAGCGCCTGCATATATTCCGACTCTGCCTTTTCACGCCGGCCCAGGGCGCCGTGGATGGCAGCCAGATTGTTGAGGCTGGTCGCGAGCAGCGGATCGGTCGATTTCAGCGCCGCCTGGCGGATGATAACGACGCGCTCGGCGGCTTCCAGCGCCTCGGCCAGACGGTCCTGGTCCCTGTACAGCGCCGCCAGATTATTCAGCGTCATCGCCACGTCCGGATGGTCGCGGCCCAGCTTCTTCTCGCGGATGATCAGCGAACGCAACAGGGCGGTTTCCGCCTCGTTATAGCGGCCGAGCAGCCTGTAGGTGTCGCCCAGGCTGCTCAGGGTCGAGGCGACGACCGTATCTTCGAAGCCATAAAGATTTTCGCGTATTGCCAGGGCGCGGCGATACAAGGCTTCGCTGCCACCGTAGCGGCCCAGAGCGGTATAGGCGGTGGCCAGATTATTAAGGCTGGTCGCCAGCCGCTCGTCCACCTTGCCACCGCGCTCGGCTTCCTCAAGCGCGTCCGTGAAGAAAATCTCGGCTTCCTGATACTGTCCGACACTGTAGGCCGACAGCCCGTCCTGGCTGTACTCCTCCCACAGCGTGCTGCGCTCGGCACATCCGGCCAGCAGGGCGGCCAGCAGTAGCAGGCCGCCCGTGAGGTTCGTCGTCGGAATCATTCTACAATTTGGTCCGAATCTCCAGGGCACGCAACTCCGCTTTTTTGGCGTCGTCGATACGGCCCATATCCTCCATCAGGCTGGCGAGGTCGTCGAGGCTGTTGGCAACGTCGGGGTGGACGGGGCCGTATGTCGCCTCGCGGATCGCCAGTGCCCGCAGGATCAGTTCTTCCGCCTTGTTATACTTGCCCTGCCGGGCGTAGAGCCAGGCCATATTGTTCAGGTCGATGGCGACTTCGGTGTGATCCGCGCCATAGGCCTTCTCGTCGATGGCGATTGCCTCGAGGAACAATTTTTCAGACTCGTCGAACCGGTCGAGCGTCTGGTACAGCCCCGCCAGATTGATCAGCCCCACGGCGACGGACGGATGGCCGGCTCCAAGGGCGGCTCTCCAGGTTTCGGTTGCGGATTTGTAATATTCTTCCGCGTCGACATAACGACCGAGGGCGACATAGAGACGGGCCAGACTGTTCAGATTTGCCGCCACCAGCGTATGCACCGGGCCAAAAGCGTTCTTGCGAATTTCCAGCGAACGCTTGTACAACGCCTCGGCAGCGGGGAAACGCTCCATTTCCTCATAGAGCCCCGCCAGATTGCTGACATCGAGGGCGACCTCGGTATGGTTGACGCCATAGGCGGTCTCGTCGATTGAAATCGTGCGCTGATACAGCGATTCGGCTTCTTTGTAGTTGCCGGTCGTATGATACAGGCCCGCCAGATTGTTGGTCGCGATGGCGACATTGGGATGTTTGTCGCCCCAGGCGTTTTCCCAAATCCCCAGGGCGTTCCGGTACTGTTTTTCCGCCGGCCCGTACTGGCCAAGTTCTTCATAGAGCTGGCCCAGATTATTGTATGATTCACCGACTACCGGGTCGCCCTCGCCCAGCGCTTTTATGCGAATGGAAAGCGAGCGCATATAGACGTTTTCGGCTTCATCGTAGCGGCCCTGTTCGCGATAAAGCCCGCCGAGATTGTTGAGGTCGATCGCGACCTCCGGATGATCTTTGCCCAGCGCGTTTTCGTCCACGCGAACGGCGCGCAGCAGCATTTTTTCAGCTTCGTCGAGCCTCGTCTGCTCGCGATAGAGCTGTCCGAGATTGACCGCGATCCCTGCTATGTTCTGGTGATTTTCGCCCAGCGTTTCGGTCCAGATCGACAGCGCGTCCAGATACAGTGCCTCGGCTTCCTCGTATCGGCCCAGATCGGCGTACAATTGCGCCAGCGCATTGTAATCGGCACCGACCTCCGAATGCCTTTTGCCAAGAGCCTTCTGGTCGATTGCAATGGCGCGTTTCAGGTTCGCCTCGGCCTTATCATACCAGCCGATTGTCTGGAACAGGTTGCTCATATTGACCAGCACGGTCGATACGTCGGGATGGTCCGGACCGCGGGTTTCCTCGACACTGCTCAGGGATTTTTCATACAGGGCCACCGCCTTGTCGAAGTCGCCTTCTTCCTGGGCGGTGTTCGCCTGGGCGGCATAGTCTTCCCATGCCGCCGCGCCGGCGCTGGCGGGGGCCAGCGAGACGGTCAGTAAAAAGAATATCGCGGTGAAAACGCTCGTTCTGATCATCGGTTTCTCTCCCATTGTGGCGTTTGCCACAATATAGTTGTTACGGTGTGCGGCGCCGCCCTATCGGTCGGGCGCCATGAAAACATGCCTGCTTATGGCCCACAGCAGGAGTCCACGCATTTCGGCCGCGCGGCCTGCAAGTCTTTCCGCTTCGGGTGTCCGGTTTTCCTCGCGCATCAGGGCGGACAGGTCGGCCAGAATATCCGCGGCGATATCGACACCCAGCCGCCGGTAACCGCCATCCAGAGATTCAGCCAGTTCAAGGGCCTGAACCAGGCGCTTTTCGGTTTCGCCCGCATCGCTGCCATCCGCCGCCCACAGGCGGGCAGTAACATGAAGCGAGGCCGCCTCGGCCGCCCTGGCGATTCGCTCATCTCCGGCGCCATGTTCCAGCATGGCGTTGCACAGGCGGCCGGCCTCGGCGTTTCTTTTATTTTTCTGCGCGATCCGCGCCAGATAATAAAGTGCGGGCAGTATGCCCGATGCCGTTGCGCCGCGTCCGCGCTCGTATATGTCCTTGGCCTGCCAGAACAGGGCCTCGGCCTCTTCCTGTGCGTCGCCATAAACATGCAGAAGGCGCGCCAGATTGACCAACCCACCGGCATATACCGGGTGGCGTGGCCCCGCCGCTTCCTGACGCAAGATCAGGCAATGCCGCAACAGAACCTCGGCATCCTCCACCACTTCGCGGCTAAGGCAGTACAGGGCGTAATTGTCATGCACGGCAATGCCCTGAAGATCGTCTGGCGCCAGTTGGTCCAGCGCGGCGATCGAGGCCTTGAAGGCTTGTCGCGCGCCCGTGGTGTCGCCGGCATGGGCCAGCGCCATGGCCAGGTTTAATTTTATCGATGGCGTATCGGGTTGGTTGAGCTTTCGCTGCATGGCGGCGGCGGCGGCGGCAAGCCCATGGCCTTTTGCCTGGTCGCCCTTCAGCAGGAACATCCGCCCGATA
The DNA here is from genome assembly GCA_015222795.1 of Pseudomonadota bacterium. Classification (GTDB taxonomy): domain Bacteria; phylum Pseudomonadota; class Alphaproteobacteria; order UBA8366; family JADFVY01; genus JADFVY01. The sequence goes on from JADFVY010000362.1 coordinate 6,133, forward strand.
TTGCTGACCGCATGGGCCAGCGCTACATTTATCCCGTCCGGCAAGTCGCCCAGAACGCCAATGGCCTCGCCATACAGTCGCAGGGCATCGTTGCGCCTGTCCAGCGCCGCACAGAGATCGGCCAGCCGGATACAGCTTTCCGCCTCCCTGTGGGAATTCGGCCAATCTGTACGCGCCATTTTCAGAGATTCTTCCAGATAGCCGGCGGCTTCAGGGAGGCGCCGTCTGGCGACCGCCTGTTTCGATTGCACTATTAGAGATTCCCAGCGCGACCGCCTGGCGGGTGTGCCCGCCAGTTCGCCCGTCGAGGAAAAGACGTCCTGATTAACCGCTTCCATTTACCGTAACCCTGGCTCCAGATTGATACCTACGGGTACAGAATGCACAAAAAACCTTAACGCTTGGTTCAGGCTTTTTCGTTTGGTTTGGAAAGAGTTAAATTCAGGGCAACGTAATCCAGCACAATGGCCACGCTTTGCGCAATGTCCAGCGATCCCGTGTCCACTACCAGCTCAGGCGTCTCGGGCTCTTCATAAGGCGCCGAAATGCCAGTAAAATCAGGGATTTCACCACGCCGGGCACGTTCGTAAAGGCCCTTGGGATCTCGGGATTCGCATGTCGCAAGGTCAGCTTGCACGTGAATTTCGTGAAAAGATTCACCCGCCGCCTCGCGCGCGCTTTCGCGGTCGGCGCGATAGGGAGAAATAAAAGCGGAGACACAGACAAAGCCCGCCTCGGCGAACAACGCGGCCACTTCGCCGACCCGGCGGATATTCTCGGTGCGGTCTTCATGGCTGAAGCCCAGGTTGGAATTCAATCCATGGCGCAGATTGTCGCCATCCAGCACATAGACATGATAACCCTCGGCGAAGAGGGCGCGTTCGACCTCGATGGCCAGCGTCGACTTGCCGGCGCCCGACAGGCCGGTCAGCCACAATACGCCGCCCTTGTGCCGGTTTCGGTCTTCGCGCACATTCCTGTCGATCCGTGAATGGACCTCAAAGATATTGGTAGCTTTGGCGTTCATTTGGGGGCTCTGTTCCTTACAGCCGTTTTCAGAGGACTAGTGGAGTAAATCTAACGGATGGTACCCGGCCGGGGGCAACGCCAAGCGCAGCCGCGATGCAATACAATCTTGCGATGTTCGGGTCAAATAATCTCGTTGCGGCGCAACAGCAGCTTTAATCGTCCTTGCGGTCAGACAGATTACCAATCTGGCGTTCCAGGGTCTCCATCTTGCGCTGTAACTCGGCGAGTTGGTCGTCTTTTTTATCGACCGGCGCCTCCTTCGCGGGTGGCTCCGCCGCCGTCGCCGTCTTCGCCGCCGCCGCTTCGTTGGCGCCGGTGAACATTTTCATGGCCTGCTCGAACATATCCGTGTTCTGCTTGCCCATGTCCTCCACCTTGCCGAACGGGAAGGCCGAGCCGAATGTGTCGTTCATGTAGCGCTGCATTTCCGACTGGTTCTTCTCGAACGACTGCATCATGAAGTCCAGATACTGCGGCAGCATAAACTTCTGCACGCTGTCGCCATAGAATCCGATGAGCTGGCGCAGGAAGCCGATGGGCAATAGATTATCGCCCTTGGATTCTTCCTCGACGATGATCTGGGTCAGCACCGAGCGCGTAATATCCTCGCCGGTCTTGGCGTCATAGACGGCGAAATCGATGTCGTCCTTCACCATCTGACAGAGATGATCCAGCGTCACATAGCTGCTGGTCGCCGTGTTGTAGAGTCGACGATTCGCATATTTCTTGATCGTAATGGGCCCGTCGCCGCCCTTGCCCTTCTCGGCCATGATCCGTTCCATCCAACGGTCGTTTCATAAATATTGCTGCGCAGCATAACAGAACATTTTAAAAAATGCTGCAACGCATAATTTCAAGTTGCGGTGCGAAGAAGCGTGGCGTTGTTCACTGGCGCGGCTACTCCGCCACCGCTATACTCCCTGCCCATGAGCGATGGGAAAGACAGCAGCAAGAACGCCGCCGCCGATCTTGAGGATCTGGCGAAGCGGTTTCAGGATCTCTGGCGCGACCAGATGGCCGCGATGGCGGGCGATCCTGAATTTATGGAGATGATGGGCAAATGGATGGCGGCCTTCGCGCCGGGTGGTGGGCACGCGCCGGGGGCGGCGCCCGAGATGCCGCCTGGTATGTTCCCGGGCATGCCGCCGGGAATGGCCGCCGGACCGAGCGGGGCGATGGACCCAACCGCCTGGATGACCGCCATGCAGGCGGCGATGATGGGCGCGGCGAGGAAAGGCGGAGCTGATGACGGAAACAAGGGCGCCCCGTCGGCTGGGGCCGCGGCCGCTGCCGATGCATCTGGCGCTGGCGATGTGGCAGGTGACGAGTTCGAGCGTCGCTTTACCGCTCTCGAGCAAAGGATGGACCGGCTGGAAGCCGCCCTTGGCGGCGCGGGCGGCGGCACTGCAAAGCGAACTCGCCGCCGCAAATCCTGAGGCGCTGAGCCGCGCGGTTACCATCGAGGGGCTGCGCCACCTGCAGCGGTTGATGACCGGCATCGAGACGTACCGCCGCCATCCCTGGCGCCGCGACGTTACCGATCCGCCCGCGGTCTGGACCGAGGGTTCGAGCGCCCTGCGCGACTATGGCGGCGTAGGGCCGGCGGTGCTGTTCGTGCCCTCGCTGATCAATAAATCCTATATCCTGGACCTTTCGGAACAACACAGCCTGCTGCGCTGGCTGGCTGGGCAGGGGGTTAATCCCTGGCTGCTGGACTGGGGCCATCCGGGCGCGGCCGAGCGCCGCTTCACGCTGGACGATTATACCGCCGGGCGGCTGGTCCGCGCCTTCGATGCGGTCTCTGAACTGACGGGTGGGCCGGTAACGGTCGCGGGTTATTGCATGGGCGGGCTTCTGGCGCTGGGGCTGGCGCAGTTGCGTGGCGACCGGATCAAGGGGCTGGCGCTGATGGCGACGCCTTGGGATTTTCACGCCGGCGATGGCGAGCGGGCGAAAGCACTGGCCGCGACGCTTCCCTTGCTGGAGCCGCAACTGACCCTGTTCGGTGCGCTACCGGTGGACTCGCTGCAGATGCTGTTCGCGGGGCTGGACCCCTGGGGCATTCAGCGCAAGTTCGAGGCCTTCGCGGCGATGAAGCCGGACGCCCCCCGCACGGCCCTGTTCGTGGCGCTGGAAGACTGGCTCAATGACGGCGTGCCGCTGGCCGCCCCGGTCGCGCGCGAGTGTATTCAGGGCTGGTATGGCGAAAACCTGCCGGCGCGAAATCGCTGGACCGTCGCGGGAAAACCCGTGCGGCCCGATTTGCTGAACATTCCCGCGCTCGCCCTGATCCCGGCAAAGGATCGCATCGTGCCGCCGGAATCGGCCGGGGCGCTGGCCGCCACTATGCCATCCTGCCGCTCCGTGACAGTCGAGGCCGGCCATATCGGCATGGTCGTCGGGTCCGGCATGAAGACGACGGTCTGGACCGAGTTGCGCGACTGGATTGCTGCAGTGCAAAAATGATTGATCGACCGAAAGCAGCGCTTGAAATAGATAAAATGCCGAGTTATTGTGCATCCGCACAATGAAATTGTGCCCGCGCTTGCCCATTCAGACGCGGCGCCGATTACACCGATAACGGCCGCGGAAGCTCCATAGGGTATCCGGCGGCTCATCTCGCAAGGAGGATTTTACCATGGTGGATATCGTTATTGCCGGCGGTGCGCGCACCCCGGTCGGCTCGTTCAACGGCAGCCTGAGTTCGGTTCCCGCGACCTATCTCGGCGAGGTCGCGATCCGCGAGGCGATGTCCCGCGCCAAGGTCGCCCCCGAAGATGTGGACGAAGTCATCATGGGTCAGATTCTGACCGCCGGCCTGGGCCAGAACCCGGCCCGCCAGGCCGCCGTCAACGCCGGTATTCCTGTCGAAAAGACCGCCCTTCAGATCAATCAGCTTTGCGGCTCCGGCCTGCGCTCGGTGGCGATGGGCTTCCAGGCGATTGCGCTGGGCGATGCCAATGTCGTGGTCGCCGGCGGCCAGGAAAGCATGAGCCAGTCCCCGCACTGCGCCCATATGCGCGACGGCACCAAGATGGGCGACGTCAAATTCGTCGACACCATGATCAAGGATGGGCTGTGGGATTATTTCAACGGCTACCACATGGGCAACACGGCGGAAAATGTCGCGCGGAAATGGCAGTTGACCCGCGACGAGCAGGACGAATTCGCCGCCGCCTCGCAGAACAAGGCCGAGGCCGCGCAGAAGGCCGGCAGGTTCAAGGACGAAATCACCCCGGTCACCATCAAGACCCGCAAGGGCGATATCATTGTCGAGGAAGACGAATATCCCAAACATGGCGTGACCGCGGAAGGCCTTGGTAAGCTGCGCCCGGCATTCGACAAGGAGGGCACGGTCACCGCCGGCAATGCATCGGGCATTAATGACGGCGCGGCCGCCGTGGTGCTGATGAGCGCCGACGAGGCGGCGAAACGCGGCGTGACTCCGCTGGCCCGCATCGTTTCCTGGGCGACGGCGGGCGTCGATCCCGCGATCATGGGCACCGGCCCGATCCCGGCCAGCCGCAAGGCGCTGGAGAAGGCCGGCTGGAGCATCGACGATCTGGACCTGATTGAGGCCAACGAGGCTTTCGCGGCGCAGGCTTGCGCGGTCAACAAGGAACTCGGCTGGGATGTCTCGAAGGTCAACGTCAATGGCGGCGCCATCGCCATCGGCCATCCGGTCGGGGCTTCGGGCACGCGCGTGCTGATCACGCTGCTGCACGAAATGGCGCGGCGCGACGCCAAGAAGGGCCTGGCGACGCTGTGCATCGGCGGCGGCATGGGCATCGCCATGTGCGTCGAGCGCGGCTGACGCGACAAAAAATGGCGGGCCAGGGACAGTGGAACCCCGGCCCGCCGTTACCTTTCAAGGGGACATGAGGCAGCGCAGACTGCCCAACCCCATGATTTCAAACTGTTTCGTGTAACAGGAGGACGCGGGCAGTGGGTCGAACAAACGGACTGGGGACAGTAAAATGGCACGGACAGCACTGGTTACCGGCGGAACCCGCGGCATCGGCGAGGCAATCTCGATCGCGCTGAAGGATGCGGGCTACACCGTCGCGGCGAATTACGGCGGCAATGACGAGGCCGCCAACGCCTTCAAGGAAAAGACGGGCATCCCCGTTTATAAATTCGACGTCGGCGATTTTGAGGCCTGCGCGGCGGGCGTCGCAGCGGTCGAGGCCGATCTAGGCCCGATCGAGGTGCTGGTCAACAATGCCGGCATCACCCGCGACGGGATGCTGCACAAGACGGGGCTGGAAAACTGGCAGGCGGTGATCCGCACCAATCTGGACAGCGTCTTCAACCTGACCCGCAACGTCATTGAGGGCATGCGTGCGCGCGGCTTCGGCCGCATCGTCACGATCAGCTCGATCAACGGCCAGCAGGGCCAGATGGGGCAGACGAACTATGCCGCGGCCAAGGCCGGCGTCATCGGCTTCACCAAGGCCGTCGCCCTGGAAGGCGCCTTCAAGGGCATCACCGCGAATGTCATCGCGCCGGGCTATGTAGGTACCGAGATGGTCCGCGCCGTGCCCGAGGAAGTGTTGAAAACCCAAATCCTGCCGCGGATTCCGGTAGGCCGGCTGGCCGAGCCCGAAGAGGTCGCGCGCTGTGTGGTCTTCCTGACCGCCGACGAGGCCGGCTTCATCACCGGCTCCACGCTCACCGCCAACGGCGGGCAATATATGGTGTAAGCGGGACGGCGTGCCGTCAGTCACGCCCTCGCCTCAGCACCAGCGTCGACCAGTTTTCGATGCGGTCGCGGCGGACCACTGCGAGGCCCTGTGCCCGGTATGCACCGATGACTTGGTTTTCCTGATGAGTCAGTAAGCCCGACAGCACTGTCTCGCCGCCAGGAGTCAACGCACTCGCCAAGGCCGGGGCCATTGCGATCAGCGGGCGCGCCAGGATGTTCGCGGCGATCAGGTCGAAATCCCGCTTTCCCTGCATGATCGGCGCATTGAAGCCCGGCCCGGCCGCGGCCCGCACATAATTGGCGACACCGTTGCGCTGTGCATTCTCCGCCGTGACCCGCACCGCCTCGTCATCGATATCAACGGCCAAGACCGGCCGCTTCCAGGCCTTGGCCATGGCGATCGCCAGGATACCCGAGCCGCAGCCCATATCGAGCATGCGGCGCGGGCGACGGCGGCGTGCGATGCGGTCCAGCGCCAGCAGGCAGCCCTTGGTGGTGCCGTGCGAACCCGACCCGAAGGCGGTCGCCGCATCCAGGGCGATCGATTGCGCCCCGGCGGGCGGGCGACCCTCGTAAAAAGTGGGATGGATAAAAAAACGCCCGGCGCGGATCGGCTGAAACGAGGCCCGGTTTTCCGCCACCCAGTCGCGCGCCTCCACCGGCTTCACGACAAACGCCGGCTCTGTCACGCCGGCCGCCGCGCAGGCCAGCGCAATGACCGAGACCAGCATTCCGTGGTCGGGCAACTCGCCGAACCATGCCAGAACCTGCCAGGGCTTGCCATCGCCGGGCTCGTAAACCGAGACGACGAGGGCGAACGGCTCCAGCGCATCCATAAGAACCTGGGCGCCCTCGGCGCTGGTTTCCAGTTCCAGAATCCAGACGTCGGTTCCGGTCACGGTTTCTCCACGAACGCCGCGACGACCTTTTTGTCGCCGGCCTTGTCGAAGTGGATAGACAGTTTGTCGCCCTCGACCATCTTCACCGTGCCCATGCCGAATTTCAGGTGGAAACAGCGGTCACCGGTCAGGAAACCGTCGGCATCGTCGCTGCCCCGCGCGCCAGTTCCCTCAATCACCGGGCCGGCCGGCGGGGCGCCGCGCCTTGTCGGCGACCAGCTTCCATGGGCGAAGGCGTCGGACGCGGTGGGGGCCAGATTGCCGCCATAGAGGCCGGTCTCGCCAGCGGCCTCGACATGGTCGGACGGCAATTCGTCGATGAAGCGCGAGGGGATGGCGCTCTGCCACTGGTTATAGATGCGCCGGTTGGCGGCAAAGGAGATACGGACCCGTTTGCGCGCGCGGGTGATGCCGACGTAGGCGAGGCGGCGTTCTTCCTCGAGGCCCGCGGCGCCGGACTCGTCGAGGGCGCGCTGATGGGGGAACAGGTTTTCCTCCCAGCCGGGCAGGAACACGTTATTGAACTCCAGCCCCTTGGCGGCGTGCAGGGTCATGATCGAGACCCGCTCGCCCTCGGCGCGCTCGTCGTTGTCCATCACCAGGCCGACATGCTCGAGGAACTCGGCCATGCTTTCTCGCTCGGCCATGCCGACGACCAGTTCCTTGAGATTGTCCAGCTTGCCCGGCGCCTTCGGGTCCTTGCTGGCGCGCCACAGGGCAGTATAGCCGGATTCGTCCAGCACGATGCCGGCCAGTTCCGTATGGGACAGCGTCTCCGCCTGCTGCCGCCAATGCGCGAAAAGATCCAGGATGGCGGTGAGGTGGCGCTTGGCGGCGGGTTTCAACTCGTCGGTGTCCATCAGGCGGTGCGCGGCGGCGGTCAGTGAGATGCCCGTCGCGCGGGCCAGGGTATGCAGCGCCTGCAGGGTCGCCGGGCCGACGCCGCGGGCCGGCTTGTTCACGATGCGCTCGAAGGCCAGATCATCGTCGGGCTGCTGGATCACCCGGAAATAGGCGATGGCGTCGCGGACTTCCTCGCGCTCGTAAAAACGAGGGCCGCCGATCACGCGGTAGGGCAGGCCCAGGGTCAGCATGCGGTCCTCGAATTCGCGGGTCTGGTGCCCGGCGCGCACCAGGATCGCCATCTCGTCCAGCGATTCTTTCCTGTTCTGCAGCGCCTCGATCTCCTCGCCGATCTCGCGGGCCTCGGTCTCGCCATCCCATACGCCGCGCACCTGCAGCTTTTCGCCCTCGTCCTCCTCGGTCCACAGGGTCTTGCCCAGGCGGCCCTCGTTATGGGAAATCAGATGCGAGGCGGCGGCCAGGATATGCGGGGTGGAGCGGTAATTGCGCTCCAGCCTGATCACCTTGGCGCCCGGGAAATCCTTCTCGAAGCGCAGGATGTTGCCGACCTCGGCCCCGCGCCAGCCATAGATCGACTGGTCGTCGTCGCCGACGCAGCAGATGTTCTTGTTCTTCTGGGCCAGCAGCCGCAGCCACAGATATTGCGACACGTTGGTGTCCTGGTATTCATCGACCAGGATATACTGGAACTGCTTCTGATAATCCTCCAGCACCTCGGGGTGCGACTGCAGGATATTCAGGCAATGCAGCAACAGGTCACCGAAATCGGCGGCGTTCAGGACGCGCAGCCGGTCCTGATATTCGGCATAGAGTTCCGCCGCCTTGCCGTTGGCGAAATCGCCGGCGTCGGCCGCCGAGATCTTGTCGGGGTTCAGGCCGCGATCCTTCCAGGACTGGATGATGCCCGACAGCAGCCGCGCCGGCCAGCGCTTGTCGTCCACATTATGGGCCTGCATAATCTGCTTCAGCAGGCGCACCTGATCGTCGGTATCGAGAATCGTGAAACCGGATTTCAGACCGACCAGTTCCGCGTGGCGGCGCAGGATGCGAACGCCCAGCGAATGGAAGGTGCCCAGCCACAGCGACTCCGACGCCGGGCCGACGAGACGCGCCACCCGCTCGCGCATCTCGCGCGCCGCCTTGTTAGTGAAGGTGACCGCCAAAACCTGCCAGGGACGCGCCCGCCCGGTGAACAGCAGATGGGCCAGCCGCGTGGTCAGCACCCGCGTCTTGCCCGTCCCCGCGCCCGCCAGCACCAATACGGGCCCGTCCAGCGCCTCCGACGCCTCGCGCTGGGCCTCGTTCAGGTTCGTGAGGTACGGCGGCGGCGCGGCCTGCGCGGGTGCCGCCGCCGGCACCGTCTCGTCGAGCGAGTCGAGGGGGTCATCGTAAAGCGGGTCTGACATCATGGAAAAGATATAGCGGGATTCGCCGCGCGCGGGAACGCCCCGGAGCGCAAATATATTTGGGTCTGATCCCTACCCCTCGCCGTATTCCTCGGCGCGGGCCTGCATCAGGGCCTTGTCGTAGGCGCGGACGACGTCGCGCTGGCGGGCATAGCCGGTCAGGCGCTGGTCGTCGCGATTGTCGATAACCGCGACGATGCTCTCCTGGACGCTGTCCATCAGCGCCATGGCGGCCTCCAGATCGTCCATTTCGGCCAGCACGGGGGGATGGTTGCGGCAGACATCCTCGGCGTTCAGCAGGGCGTCGAGCTCGGTGTCGAAGGCGGAACCGGCGAGGTCGGAGAGCATTACCGTGCCATGCAGGCGGCCGTCTTCGTCGGTGACGAACAGCTCGCCGAACTGGCATCGCAGAAGCGCCTTGCGAATCTCCGGCATCGACGCGGCGGCCGATACGGTCACGTGGTCGTCGCGCATCACGTCGCATACATGAACCGCATGCAACAGCCCCTGCTCGCGGTCCTTTCTAAGGTTCAGCCCGCGCTGGTCCAGTTGCCAGGTGAAGAACGAGAATCCGAATGCCTGCTGGGTGATCAGCGAGGCGATGACGGTGGCGATCATCACGCCGATGGTGAGCTGATAATCGCCGGTCAGTTCGAACACCATCAGGATGGTGGAAATCGGCGCGCCCAGCACCGAGCCCGCCACCGCCCCCATGCCGACGATGGTATAGGCCGCATGGCCCGACGACAGATGAGGGAAGATGCCAGTAGCCAGCATGCCGAACACGCCGCCCACCATCGCGCCCAGGAACAGCGAGGGCGAAAATACCCCGCCGCCGAAACCCCAGCCCAGGGTGATCGCCGTGGCCGCGGTCTTGGCGACCAGCAGACCAATAAGCATCCACAGCGCATATTGACCCTGCAACGCGGTATCCGTCGCCTCGTAGCCCACGCCCAGCACCTGCGGAAAGACCAGCGCGATCAGGCCCACCGCCAGACCGGCGGCGGCAGGACGCAACCAGACCGGGCCGGGCGCCTTGCTCGCGACCTTGGCCGAGAAATCAATCGAATACATGAAGATAATGGCGGTCGTCGCGCTGATCAGGCCGAGGATCGCAAAGGCCGGGAATTCGAGGAACGAGGCGATCTGGTGCTCGGGGATGATGAAGGCGGGAAAGTCGCCGAACCAGATGCGGCTGATAACGGTGCCGGTCACCGATGAAATCACGATGGCGGTGAAGGCGGTCATCGAATAATGGCCGACCACCACTTCCAGCGCGAAAAACGCCCCGGCAATCGGTGCGTTGAACGAGGCCGCCACCGCCGCCGCCACACCGCAACCCAGCAGGGTCTGCGACAGGGCGCGGCCGAGCCGCAGCCGTTTTGCGACCCAGGCGCTGACGCTGGCCCCCAGATGCACCAC
>JADFVY010000363.1 GCA_015222795.1 Pseudomonadota bacterium
AAGGGCATCACGCCGATGCGCAGCTTCGTCTGCGAGACCATGCGCCACGGCCGCCTGTTCCTGGCCGGCGATTCCGCCCATATCGTGCCCCCCACCGGGGCCAAGGGCATGAACCTGGCCGCCGCCGACGTCAAGGTGCTGGCCGGGGCGCTGGTCGATTTCTATAAAACCGGCGACAGCGAGGGCCTGGACGGCTACGCCGCAAGCTGCCTGCCGCGGATCTGGAAGGCCGAGCGGTTTTCATGGTGGATGACGCAGATGCTGCACCTCCCGCCCGAAGGCGACGATTTCGACCGCCGCGTCCAGCTCGCCGAACTGGACTACATCACAAGCTCAGAGGCGGGCGCGAAGTCACTGGCCGAGAACTATGTGGGGCTGCCGTTCGACGATTAAGGCTGCTGATCAGGAAAAAGCGCCTGGGTTATCTCCGCTACATGCCGGAAATCGCACCCGCAGCACCCGCCGAAAACGTTAAGCCAAGGCAACTTCTCCCTGATTTCCTTGTGCTGTTGGCCGAATTCGACGGGATCTCCATCATCCAGCTGATCCGATCCGTCGAGCTCCGCATGGCTCTTGCTCGAGGCGTTGCAGCAGATACCCCTGATGCGGCGTGACCAAGCCGCGTCTTCCAGTATGTGGCTAAAATGGGTTGGATGGGCGCAGTTCACCATGAAGTATGCCGCCCCCTGCCCGGTCGCCTCGTCCACCGCCGTAATGGCTTCCTCCAGCGACTGGCCGGTCGGCAGCTTGCCGTCAGTTTCCAGTGTGAATGAAATAACGGCAGGCAGCTCCACCGCCCGGGCTGCGCGCACGATGCCGATTGCCTCGTCACACTGGGTCAGCGTGAAGGCGGAAACCATGTCGACATCGGTCTCCGCCAGCCAGCCGATCTGCTGCGCGTGATAGTCCTCCGCCTCCTGCGCCGAGAGTGATTCTTCCGGCGCGTAGGCGTCGCCGCACGGCCCGATAACCCCGTTCAGTACGATGGGGCCGGCATTACCGGAAAATTCGGCGCGCAGTTCCTTGATGAATTCGACTGAGTCCCGGGTGGATTCAATCAGGTCGTCCGCAGTGACGCCCAGATCGTCGGCCCAGCGCATGTGGGCTTTCCAAGTCTGGGTTTCGAGAATAAAGCCGACGTTCCTGTCGCGTGCGAGCGAAAGATACTTTCTGAAATATCTTGCGAGGGCCTCCCGCCCTTTCGGCTGGGGCAACAGCGTATGGGTTGCAAAATCCGGGATCTCGATCCCCTGATTGAACATCAGGTCGGTTTCCAGCCCGGCATCCGCGAGAAAGAAGTCACCGGATAGCTGCGGAAGCTCGTTTCTGTAAGTAGGCATGGTGGATCTCTCATTTTCAAGGTCTCACAAATTCTACTGGAAAAACCTTTTCAATGCTACTGGATCGGACTGCGGCGGCCTCTTCGGTGCCCCCCACCGGCCCCGGTTACCGCATCCCCTCAATCCCCCCAGACTTCGGCCGCTACCTCGACGCAGCGTTCCAGTTTGCGCCACTGGTCGTCCTCGCTGATTTCGTTGCCATGGGCGGTTGACGAGAAGCCATGCTGCAATATTACCGGCAAGTCGGCGGGTACGACCTGGCCCGCCTGAAGGCGATGGCGGACGGGTGAAGGGAAAAACACGAATTCGACCCCATGCAAAGACGTTTTCCGCGGGTTTCAGAGGCTGATTTGACGCCCGACTATATATATTTCATATGGTTTCGTGGAGTTCGATAGATTTTATATATAGTGTGAAGCGGGTGTCCGAATTCTCGTTATTCCTCCCCTTCCTCACCCGCGCCCTCGCCGCCTTCGCCCATCGCGCGCGACCAGCGCGGTTCGATGATTTCGTGGTGCAGGTAGGCCAGGGGCGTGAAGATCACCAGCACGACGAATGTCGCGACTGCAAAATGCGCGTGCTCGTCCCAGCCGGCCACCGGCGTGCAGCCCACGACGAGCCGCGCGGCAAGATGGGCGAGTATGTTCCCCGCCAGCATCGCCGCCCCAAACCGTAGCAACGGCCGGAGCCCGGATTTTTTCTTCGGAAGAGCGATGAGGATGCCGAACACAATGCCCATGAAGAATGCGGTTTCGCTAACCGGCGCCGCCGCGCAGAAACCGGCGGGGACCAGCAGCGCCAACCCCTTGGGAACCCCGAGCACAATGCCGATGGACATCGCGATCAGAAAAACGAATTCGCCAAGAACGCGCGGCAGGCTCTGTTTCGGGGTGGGCGTGGTCATGGCTTCGCC
>JADFVY010000364.1 GCA_015222795.1 Pseudomonadota bacterium
ATCGCAAGCGGCCTTCGACGCTGTCCGGAGGGAAACACAAGCCTGCCCAACGGGTTGGCGTTTGCCGGCCGACTGCTGCGTTGCGTCCCTTGGCCGATGCGGGGGCATCGCCCCGCGGGCCGCGCCTTGCATTCGACTCGGCAAACGCCAATGAAAACAGCAATATATTTCGGGCCAGACTCTAAAGGAGCAAGCCATGAGCGACGCGAAATCGGGTGTAGACCCGAAACTACTGGAACTGCTGGTCTGCCCGCTGACCAAGGGAGCCCTGCGCTACGACGCCAAGCGCGGCGAATTGATCAGCGACCAGGCACATCTTGCTTATCCCATACGGGACGGCGTACCGATCATGCTGGTCGATGAGGCCCGCGAACTGGACGAGGAAAAAGACAAGCGATGAATACAGCGGAAAACGGTTTCAGCGTGGCCCATTGGCCGACCGAAATACGGCTGAAGAAAGAGGAAAAAATCCTGGAAGTGGATTTCGACGATGGCAGTTCGTTCAGCCTGCCGGCGGAACTGCTGCGCGTGGAAAGCCCCTCGGCCGAGGTGCAGGGCCATAATCCCAGCCAGAAGCAAACCCTTTCCGGCCGCCGCCATGTGGGCATCATGGAGCTGGAGCCCGTCGGCAACTACGCGATCCGCATCAAATTCGACGATTTGCACGACACCGGCATCTTTACCTGGGACTACCTGTACCAGATGGGCAAGAACAAGGACGAGGCCTGGGCCGACTATCTGAAGGCGCTCGAGGAAAAGGGCCTTAGCCGGGATCCGTGATTCCTGACATCTGCTAAAGCGCCTCACCCTTCACCAGCCGGGGAAGATCCCCGACCGCGCCCATGGCGTGGCGCATCAGGAATTTCTTGAGCGGCGGCAGTTGGTTGACAGCCGCGAGCCCCAGATCACGGGCCAGGCGGACTGGCGGGATGTCGTTGGAAAACAAGCGGTTTAACGCGTCCGTGACGCCCGCCAACAGCACCGTGTCGAAACGTCGCCAGCGTTCATAACGGCCCAGCACATCGGCCCCGCCGATATCCAGTCCCAGCCGCCGCGCATCCATGATTGCCTCGGCCAGCGCGGCGACGTCCCGCAGGCCCAGATTCAAACCCTGCCCGGCAATCGGATGGATGCCGTGCGCCGCGTCGCCGATCAACGCCAGCCGCTGATCGGTATAACGCGCGGCATGCTGCAGGCTCAGCGGATAGGCAAAGCGCGGGCCGGTCAGTTCGATCTCGCCCAGCCAGTCGCCGAACCGGCGCCGCAGTTCCGCCAGGAACGCCGCGTCGTCCAGCGCCATGAAACCGGGCGTCAGATCGCTGCGCTCGGTCCACACGATATTCATGCGCCGGTTGGTCATCGGCAGCATCGCAAAGGGGCCCGAGGGCAGGAAACATTCGACCGCCACGCCGTTATGCTCACATTCATGGGCGACGGTGCAGACAATGGCGGTCTGGTTGTATGCCAGATGCGATACCGGAATGCCGGCGGATTCACGGGTTGGCGATAGCCGGCCTTCGGCGCCCACCACCAGGCGCGCGCGAATGCGGGTTCCGTCTTCCAGTTCGGCATCAACACCGCCCGCCGAGCGATCCAGCGTCGCCACGCGGGCCGGAGACAGGAGTTTCAGTGCGTCCAGATCCTTCGCCTGCGCGAACAGGCCGCGGCGCGTGGCGCGATTCTCGATCATGTAGCCGAAGGGGTCGTCGCCGATATCCTCGTGGTCGTAATGCAGGAACAGCATTGAGGGCCCGCGCTCCACCGTGCCATCGGCGACGCGGATATCCACAATCGGCCCGGCCTCCGATTCCAGGTAAGGCCACAAGCCTATCCCCTTGAAAACCTGCGCCGACCCCCAGGCTATGGCCGAGGCGCGGCCGTCGTAACCAACATCCAGCAGGTCTTCCGGCGGGCTGCTGTCGACCACTGCCGTGGCGACGCCGGCGCCGGCCAGCGCATTGCCCAGGGTCATGCCAGCCATGCCGCCGCCGATCACGAGGACTTCCGCCTCGATTCTGTCGCCGTCCTGATTCCAGGATGTTTTTTGCACCGTTGCCATGCAGAGACAATCGCCTCCCGAAGCGCAGAGGTCCAGTGGAAAAATGTATCATCCAGGATGTTGCACAAAAAACAGGCGGGTATTTTATAATGCCTGTTAATTAGGCATAACCTGGCGCCACGAAACTGTTTCTCCGCCGCAAAATATCACACAACGATATGGTTTTATTGATTTAATTAGACTCTCTTCTGGTTTGGCACGCTTGTTGAAACAGGGAATGCCATCAAGCGTCGCACCCGGCGGCGCGGACGGAACCGCAAGGGACCGGTTGTAGCAACGACATATGGGGGAGTCCCGATATGAAGCTCGTAGTGGCGATCATAAAGCCATTCAAACTCGACGGCGTCCGCGAGGCCCTGACCGAACTGGGCGTTCAGGGCCTGACCGTCAGTGAAGTCAAGGGGTTCGGCCGGCAGAAAGGCCAGACCGAAATTTATCGCGGGGCTGAATACGCGGTCAGTTTCCTGCCCAAGATTAAGATCGAAGTGGCGGTCGATGACGGCATGACCGACCGTGTCGTCGAATCGATCCAGTCTTCCGCCAGCACCGGCAAGATCGGCGACGGCAAAATCTTCGTTCTGGATGTCGCCCAGGCCGTTCGAATCCGCACCGGTGAAACCGGCGCGGACGCGCTTTAAGGAGAAAATCAGGATGATCATCATATTGAGGAAAGCCGGCCTGGCCGGATTGTTCGGCGGGTTGGCGCTGCTTGCGGCCGGCCCGGCCATGGCGCAGGAAGGGTTGGACAAGGGGGACACCGCCTGGATGCTGACCGCAACCGTCATCGTGCTGATGATGACGATCCCGGGTTTGGCGCTATTCTATGGCGGCATGGTCCGCAAAAAGAACGTGCTGGCCATGGCGATGCAGAGCTTCGCCGCGGCCTGCCTGATTACCGTGGTCTGGATGATTGTCGGCTATACGCTGGCCTTCGGCGACGGCGGCGCCGCCAACGGCTTTATCGGCGGGCTGGACAATTTTTTCCTGGCGGGGCTTGGCGTCGACTCGATGTCGGGCACCATCCCGGAAACGGTCTTCATGACCTTCCAGATGACCTTCGCCATCATCACGCCGGCCCTGGTCACCGGCGCCCTGGCCGACCGCATGAAATTTTCTACCCTGCTGGTATTCATGGCGGTATGGGTGATCGTGGTCTATGCGCCGATTACACATTGGGTCTGGGGCGGCGGTTTCCTTGCGGACGCGGGCGTGCTGGACTTCGCGGGCGGCACCGTGGTGCATATCAACGCCGGCGTCACCGGCCTGGTAGCAGCCCTGATCGTTGGCAAGCGCCATAATTACGGCAGTGAGTACATGGCCCCCCATAACCTGGTCTACAGCGTGATCGGAGCTTCGTTGCTGTGGGTCGGCTGGTTCGGTTTCAACGCCGGTTCGGCGCTGGCGGCGGATAACGCGGCCGGCATGGCGATGGCCGTCACCCAGATTGCGGCGGCCGGCGCGGGATTGAGCTGGATGGTCGTCGAATGGGCCGTGCGCGGCAAACCAAGCGTGCTTGGCATTGTATCGGGTGTCGTTGGCGGGCTGGTCGCAATCACCCCCGCGGCGGGCTTTGTCGCCCCGGGCGGCGCGCTGGCAATCGGCCTGATAGCGGGCGCCGTCTGTTTCTGGGGCGCCACCTGGCTCAAAAACAAGCTGGGGTACGACGACTCGCTGGACTGCTTCGGCGTGCATGGCATTGGCGGCATCGTCGGCGCGGTACTGACCGGCGTCTTCGCGACCGAGGCGATCGGGGGCACGCCCGGCATGCTGGAGGGCAACGCGGCCCAGGTCTGGATCCAGATCGAGGGCATCGCGGCCACAGTCCTGTGGTCCGGCGCCGCCACCGCCGTCATCCTCTATATCCTGAAGGCCACGATGGGCCTGAGGGTCGAAACCGATGCCGAGGTCGAAGGCCTCGACCTCGCCCTGCACGGGGAAACCGTGCAGTAATCCAACGGGGTTGTGTAGACTGTCTCGGGGGGCTTCGGCCCCCCGGTTTTTCTACCTGGTAACCAAAACAAGGCCCCGGCGCAATTTGCGCCGCTTTTAATTGGTGACAGTTTATGTTTTTAATCGCCTGGCCGGACGCGGACGGGCCGGGAGAATCGGCATCCGGGACGGGATCGGGACCATTTCCGCGCCGCTTCATGCCGTGGGCGGAAAGGGGGGTGGCGCCGGGGGACGAGGCGGGCAGTTCCTCCTTCAGGAACTGTCGCTCATTCTTTTGTCTCAATCCAGGGGTTCACTCCAATACTGTCACCTTTTAAAGGGTCACTGTTTAAAGGTCGTTCCCCTGGCCGTCCCAATCCTGCCTTTATTGAAATGCAGAGTGAGTACACGGCATTGCGCCGGAACTGCTGGGCGATTAGTATCCCGGCGCATGAGTTTCCGTTTTGTACGCATCGCCGCATATGGGTGCGGTGGCGCTGGTTTTGTGATTGAGAGTATGCGCGACAATCCAGGTCTCGATCTTCTTGGCGACTACCCTTTCCAGCGTCTCGCGGCGCTGCTGGAAGGCGTGCCCGCGGCCGAGGGCGTGGCGCCGATCATGATGCAGATTGGCGAGCCGCAACTGCCGCAACCGGATTTCGTGGCCGGGGAGATCGCCCGCAACGCCCACCTGTGGAACCGTTATCCGCCGGTGCAGGGGTCCAACGATTACCGCCGGGCTGCGACGGATTGGCTGACCCGGCGCTATCAACTGCCGGCGGGAATGATCGACCCCGCCCGCCACCTCATCGCCGGCTGTGGCACCCGCGAGATCCTGTTCCAGACGGCCCTGATGGCCGTGCCGTCCCGGGGCGCGGCGAATGGCGGTGGGCGGCCGGCGATTCTGATGCCCAACCCGATGTACCACGTCTATTATGGCGCCGCGGTTCTGGCCGGGGCCGAGCCTGTACCGGTTGCCGCCACGGCGGAGACCGGCTTTCTGCCCGATTTCGCCGCGCTGGACCCGGCCCTGCTGGCCCGAACGGCGCTGGTTTATCTCTGCACGCCGGGCAATCCGCAGGGCGCGGTGGCCTCGCTTGAACAATTGCAGGATTTGATCCGGCTGGCCCGTCAGTACGATTTTCTGCTCGCCCTGGACGAATGCTACTCGGAAATCTGGCGCGGCGCGCCACCGCCCGGCGGGTTGCAGGCCTGCGCGGCGATGGGCGGCGATATGTCCAACCTCCTCGTATTTCACTCTCTGTCCAAGCGCTCGAACGCGCCCGGCTTGCGCGCCGGGTTCGTCGCCGGCGACGAGGAAGCGATTGCCCGGCTGCTTCGGGTGCGGTCCTATGGCGGGGCTCAGGTGCCCGGCCCGGTGCAGGCCGCCGCTGCCGCCCTGTGGCGCGACGAGACCCATGTCGATGAAAACCGCGCCCATTACAATCGACTGTTCGATATGGCCAGGCGAATCCTCGGCAACCGGGCTGGCTACAACGATTCGCCGGGCGGGTTTTTCCTGTGGCTGGACGTCGGCGACGGCGAGGCGGCAACGTTAAAGGCCTGGCGCCATGGCGCCATCAAAGTCATGCCGGGCGGTTATATGAGCCGCGAGGACCCCGTAACCGGCGAAAACCCCGGCGAGCGCTATATTCGCGTCGCGCTGGTTCATGATGCCGACACCGCGGAAGCCGGATTGACCAGGCTAGCCACCGCGCTGGAGAACTAATCAATGGCCTCGCGACGGCAAACCGCGCTGTTTCCCCCCGGCATCGGAAGTTTTCTGCGCCGCCGGATGTTCGAGCTGTCCGGACTGGTGCTTCTTGCGCTGGCCGTGGCGCTGATTCTGTCCCTGGCCAGTTTCGACCCGTCGGACCCGTCACTCAACACGGCCGGCGGCGGCGATATAAATAACCTTCTGGGTTATCCCGGGGCGGTCATATCCGACCTTGCGCTGCAAACAATAGGGCTGGCGACGGGGTTGGTCGTGGTTGTTCTTATTACCTGGGGCTTGCGCCTGCTGCGACGGCGGGCCGTGCCTCGCGCCCTGCTCCGCATCACCATCCTGTTGCTGTCGCTGACGGTCGCGGCGTTGGCGTTCGCGGCGGTCCCCGTACCGGAAACCTGGCCCCTGATTCCAGGCTTGGGCGGGCTGGTGGGGGGGCAGATCAGAGTCTGGCTGGCGGCGTTGAGCGACGGGCACGGCGTGCTGACCGACTCGATGGCCGTTGGCCTGGTGGCCGGCGGCGCCACCCTGGCAGCGATGGTCTGGCTTATAGGATACAGCCTGGCCGAATGGCGCGGCGGCTGGGCCTGGTTGGAGGGGCTGGCCGGCGCGATGCGTCGCCCGCCGGAGAAATCCCCGAACCGTCGCACGAGTAAACGCACGAAATCGCCCGAAGACCCCGCGGGACGGGCCGAACCCTATCTCGATGGCGCCGGGATAGCCGATGCGGCAGCCCCGCAAATTGACTCGCCGCCGCGGCGAAGTCGCCTCGAAAAACCGAAGCCGCCAAAACGGGCGGCCCGGGCAAGCCAGGCGGCGCTTCGGCTGTCGGGGCCGGAAGGTGAGTTCCAGTTTCCGCCGCTCGATCTGCTTCAGGCGGTGCCGGAAAGCGACGGCCGCAATACGGCGCAGAGCCCTGGAGCGCTGGAACAGAACGCGCGGCTGCTGGAACAGGTGCTGGCGGATTTCGGAATCCGCGGTGAGATCATCAAGGTTCGGCCGGGACCGGTGGTCACGCTTTACGAACTGGAGCCGGCGCCGGGAATCAAGACCAGCCGGGTTATCGGCCTGGCGGACGACATCGCGCGGTCGATGAGCGCGCTTTCGACGCGCATCGCAACGATCCCGGGCCGCAGCGTTATCGGTATCGAGCTTCCCAATGCCAAGAGGCAAACCGTTTTCCTGCGCGAACTGTTTGCCTCGCGCGCGTATGAACAGAACGGCGCGGCGTTGCCGCTGGTGATGGGCAAGGATATCGGCGGCGCGCCGGTTGTCGTCGATCTGGCGCGCATGCCGCATTTGCTGGTCGCGGGCACCACGGGCGCCGGCAAATCGGTCGGTCTTAACGCCATGATATTGTCGCTGCTGTACCGGCTGCCCCCGGAAACCTGCAAGTTCATCATGATCGACCCCAAGATGCTGGAGCTGTCGATCTATAACGACATTCCACATCTCATGACGCCCGTGGTGACCGAGCCCAAGAAGGCCATCGTCGCGCTGAAATGGACCGTGCGGGAAATGGAGGAGCGCTACCGCGCCATGTCCAAGCTGGGCGTGCGCAATGTCGAGGGCTACAACAA
>JADFVY010000365.1 GCA_015222795.1 Pseudomonadota bacterium
CGGTCGTCGATTCCTCGCCCATGTATGGCTCGTCCCAGAAGGTGCTCGGCTATTGCCTGGAGAGCATCGGCGGCACGGCCCCGATGTTCGCCGCCACCAAGGTCTGGACGCCGGGCCGGGTGCTCGGCATCAGCCAGATGCGGCATTCGCGCGATGTCTGGGGCGTGCCGCGGTTCGACCTGATGCAGGTCCATAATCTCGTGGACTGGGAAACCCATCTGGAGACCCTCGTGAAGTGGAAGGCGGCGGGGACGGTCCGCTATATCGGCGTCACCACCTCCCATGGCCGCCGGCATGGCGAGCTGGAACGGATCATGGCCGAACAGCCGATCGATTTCGTCCAGTTTACCTATAACCCGATCGACCGCGAGGCCGAGGCCCGCCTGCTGCCGCTGGCCGCCGAGCGCGGGCTGGCGGTGATTATCAACCGGCCGTTCCGGGGCGGCGGGCTGTTCGACAGGTTCGAGCGCCTCCCCCTGCCCAACTGGGCCGCCGAATTCGACGCCGCAAACTGGGCGCAATTCTTCCTGAAGTTCATAATCTCCCACCCGGCCGTCACCTGCGCCATCCCCGCCACCCGCCGCGTCGACCACATGGCCGAAAACATGGGCGCCCTATACGGCCGCCTGCCCGACGCGCCCATGCGCGCGCGCATGGCGGAATATGTGGCGGGGTTGTAATCGCAATCCGCCACCCGCATCCCCCCTCCGGTGTTGAAAACCCTTTATTTAATGTTCTCTAATATGCACAATCGGAGGGATTGACCGCCGACGACCACATAAGGGCGCGGCTGAACCTGGGAGGCCATGGAGTGGACAAGATGAGCGAGATGGGACTGGACCGGGTAGCCGGCCTTTCGGCGCAGGACAGCAAGCGCCTGTTGAAATATGCGCGACCCCTTGAGCATGGCGACCGCGAGATGCTGTGCCGCGCGGGCGATGCGGCGGAACGGGTCGTTATCCTGGATGACGGCCAGGCCCATGGCGCGGAGGCGCTGGTGGCGGGCGATCGCTACCTGATCGATGTCGTGGCGGAAGGCGCGGGAACCGGCGCCAGCCTGGACCGCGCCGCGCTGGCGCTGATCGAACAGCAGGACCCGGCGCTGGCCGTCGCCACCCACCGCTGGCTCGCCGGCATGCTGGCGGCTTCGTTGCGCGAGGCCGATGATACGGTTTCGCGGTTGAGCGGGGAGGAGTCCGTCGAAGAGGCGGCGCCGGACGGCGAGACCGGCCCGGTCGATGCCGAAACGATGGATTTCCTGAAGCTGTTGTCCTTCTTCCGCGAATTCAGCAACGACGAGATCGCGCATCTCGCCGGGTTCGCCCGCCAATGGCGGATTTCCGCCGGTCGGCGCGTCGTCGCCGAGGGCGAAACCGGCCGTTCCTGCTTCATCCTGGTCTCCGGTTCGGTGGCCGTTACCCGGGTCGCCGGGGATCGAACGGCCCATCTCGCGCGGATCGGGCCGGGCCGCATGTTCGGCGAGGTATCGCTGATCGACAATGTGCCGCGCAGCGCGACCTGCATCATTGGCGAGGATGCCGTGCTGCTGGAAATCCCCGCCGCCGACTTCGAGCGGCTGCTGGGCGAGGGTTCGGACCTGTCCCTGAAGTTCCTGAAGGCGGTCAACCGCAATATCGCCAAGGCGCTGGAGGGCGCGCTGGCTCCGGCAGGCGGGCAAACCGATGTTTCTTCCACCGACGCTTTCGCCGACGACCGGACAGAGGCGCTGATTGACAAAATCCGCAATTCGGTGATCGGCGACGATGTGGTTATCGACGGCCCCTTCGGGCCCCGGCGCGTGGTCTATGCGGACTATACGGCGTCGGGCCGGTCGCTCGGCTTTATCGAGGACTTCATCCGCAACGAGATCATGCCGGTCTACGCCAACACCCATACCGAATCCTCGGGCACCGGCCTGCAAACAACACGGTTGCGCGAGGACGCGCGCCGAATCATCCGCCAGTCGGTCGGCGGCGGCGAGGACGATGTAGTGATTTTCGCCGGTTCGGGCGCGACCGGGGCGATTGACAAGCTGATCCAGGTATTGAACCTGCGCATCCCGGCCGACCTTGATCGTGAACAAGGGTTTTCAAACCAAATTCCCCCCGACCAGCGCCCGGTGGTCTTCGTCGGCCCCTACGAGCATCATTCCAACGAGGTGTCCTGGCGGGAAACCATCGCCGACGTGGTCACGATCCGCGAGGACGACAACGGCCGTATCGACATCGCCCATCTGGAAGAAGAGCTGGATCATCATTCAAATCGCCCGTTGATGATCGGCAGTTTTTCCGCCGCCTCCAACGTCACCGGCATCGTTTCCGACAGTCACGCGATTTCGGCCTTGCTGCACCGGCATGGCGCCCTGTCGTTCTGGGATTTCGCTGCCGCTGGCCCCTATCTGCAGATCGAGATGAATCGCGGCGGCGAGGGCGAGGACGGCAAGCTGGTCTACAAGGACGCAATCTTCATCTCGCCGCACAAGTTCGTCGGCGGGCCGGGTACGCCCGGCGTGCTGGTGGCCAAGCGCCGCCTGTTCCAGAACGCGGTGCCCACCGTGCCCGGTGGCGGCACGGTGGCCTTCGTCACGCCGGATTCCCATCATTATATCGAGGATACCGAACATCGCGAGGAAGGTGGCACGCCGGCGATCATCGAATCGATCCGTGCCGGCCTGGTGTTCCAGCTCAAGGACGCGGTCGGCGCCCACAATATCCATGCCCGGGAATCTCGATTCCTGCGCCGCGCCATGGAGTATTGGGGGGACAATCAGAATCTGTGGGTGCTGGGCAATCCCGACCTCGAACGGCTGTCGATCATCTCGATGGCGATCCGCCATGGCCCCGGTTTTTTGCACTGGAATTTCGTGGTGGCGGTGCTGAACGATCTCTTCGGCATCCAGGCGCGGGGCGGCTGTTCCTGCGCCGGACCATACGGCCACAGCCTGTTCCGCATCGGGCCGGAAAAGTCGGCCGCCTTCGACCGCGAGGTCGCCAAGGGCAACGAATGCATCAAGCCTGGCTGGTTCCGCATCAATTTCAACTATTTCATCTCCGAGGATGCCTTTGACTATATCGTCAAGGCGATCGACATGGTGGCGACCCATGGCTGGAAGCTGCTGCCCGCCTATAATTTCGATCCGCAAAGCGGCAAATGGTATGCTGGCGAGACAGCGCCCGAACCGCCGCTGAGGCTGGCCGATATTTCATACGCCACCGGCGCCATGGAATACCGGGCGCGGCGCGTGACCGAGCCGGAAAGCGAGCTGTCGCGCTATCTTCAGGAAGCCGTTGGCGTTTTCGAGTGGGCCGCCGAAAATGCGCGCGGGCGACAGATCGACACGCCGGAATTCTCGGCGGATTTCGAAAAGCTGCGCTGGTTCCCGCTTCCCGCCGAGTGGGACAGTTACGCCAGCGGCGAGGATGGTGCATCCGACGGCTTGCCATGGGATTAGAGAACAAGGTTACTCTCGAAGACGTCCGTCGGCTGTCGTTGTTCCGCGAAGTCGACGACCGCGACCTTGCGTTGCTCGCTCACGGGCTGGAGCGCGCGAGCTTCGGCGGGGGTGACTCCATCTTCGGTCAGGGCGAGCCCGCGGATAGCGCCATATTCATTGTCGAGGGCGAGGCCGAAATCCTGACCCGGTTGCCCGGTGGCGGCGAGGTCGTGGTAGCAAAGGTCGGCGCGGGCGCCATGATTGGCGAGACCAGCCTGCTGGAAGAAGGGGTGCGGACGGCCTCGGTGCGTTGCGCCGGGCCGGTCACGGGGTTTCGCATGGACCGGCGCTTTTTCCGCGCTTCGATCGCCCAGCATGATTATGCAGCCTTCTGCATCCTGCGCCAGATCATGCGTGTCATGGCGGACCGGCTGCGAAATCTGAACATTCAGATCGTCGAGCACGCCGCCTCCAGCATGTCGCGGCCGCCGGAACCGTTGGCGCTGGCGCGGCGTGGCCGCGAATTGGAACAACCAGTATCATTCGACTGCCGCGCGTTCCTCAATATTTTGCCGATTTTTCAGGAATTAAGGGATGCCGACATCGATGAACTGTTAAAACTTACCCGAATGTTCACCCTGCCAAAGGGGGTCGCCCTGTTCGAGGAAAGCGACGATTCGGAGTCCCTGTTCATCGTGGCGCGCGGCGCGCTGACCATGTGTTGCGCCGATGGCGGACATCTCTATCCGCTGGAAATTTCCGGTCCCGGCAAGGTGTGCGGGGCGGATGACATTATCGCCGCGCGCCCACGCGCCCGCGGCTGTTATACTTCGTCCGAGGTCACGCTGCTGGAGATTTCCGCGGCTGATTTTCAGTCACTGAATGCCGATCGGTCCTGGCTGTCGTTCCGTTTTCAGGCGGCCATTTGCGATGCACAGCTGGGCTCGCTGGCGCGCGCCAACCGGCGCCTGTCCCATGAAATTACTCACACCGCCATGAAGGAACATCGCGCAATCGCCAGCCTTGTCGCCGCCAGACTCTAAGCCGCCAGATGCTCGACCTCGGCCACCGGCTGGCCGTCGCGCACAGTGGTGTAGAGCATGCTGTATTCCGGCACTTCCAGCCACGCACTGGTGTCGCGGGTCAGGGGTTCCGAGGCCACCATCACCGAATTGGCGGTCTCGCCGCCGCCGATCATCTTCCAGTCCCCGTCATGGAAGCCGTATTCGCGGCCCAGCGTGTACCACAGGCTCAGGTAGCTGAGATTGGCCTCGTGCACCGCCGCCGGATCTTCCGTCTTGTAACAGCCGAAATCGAAGCAATAGCGCACCGCCGCCAGCCGTTCGCCGTCGGTGATAAACAGGTTGACCGATGACGATGTGACGATCCCCACGCGCGAGCGCACGTCGCGGATGATGGCGAACGCCGATTCGATGGCCTCGCGGATTTCGGTCTGATCCAGCGGGCCTTTCGGATCCTCAAGCTGTGACAACAGCAGCGCGTATATCCATTCGCTGTCGGTCGTGCCCTCGATATTGGGCAGCAGATCGGGCCGCACATGCGCCGCCAGATGCTGCTTCATCTCCTGGAACCGGTACAGGTCGCCATTATGGGCCATGGCTATGCGACAGCCCGGAAAGGAAAACGGGTGGGTGTTTTCCGATGAAATCACCGATCTGGTGCTGTAGGAAACGCCGCGCACATGGGCCAGCACGCAGTTGGCCCGCACTTTCTCCGCCAGTTGTTTAAGGTTGCGGTCGAACACCGGCAATGCTGTCGAGGAGTAGCTGTAGGGCAGGTCGGGCTGGTGCGAACCGTCATCCCATGCCCGCATTCCGAACCCCGCCAGGTTCAGCATATGCAGCATGGTCGGCATATAGGACTGCTTCACCAGCGAATTATCGGGCTGGTAAAACAGGTCGTCCAGCAATACTGGCTCACCGAGATAAAGAAGCGCGCGGCACATAATCCCTGTCCTTATGCTGCCGGCCCGCCGGGCCGGGGTTTCCATTTATACCGATCTTATGAGAAAATGCCCCCGGTCGCCAAGCAATCCGGCGAATCAACGACATAATCGACTGATGGGGTTCGCCGATGTATGCATCGCACAGGAAATATCTGTTGATTCTCGCTGTGTTGTTCGCCGCGCTATGGGTGGCGTTGGCCATTTCGCCGCTTTATCGCGAAGACTGGATGCTTGAAAACGCGCTGGTCGTTGTGTTCGCTGTGGTTCTGGCCGCTTCCTGGAAGTGGTTTCCCCTTTCGCGCGTCTCATACACGCTGATCTTTCTGTTCCTGTGCCTGCATGAGGTCGGGGCGCATTACACCTATTCGCGCGTGCCCTATAACGAATGGACGCAAGCGTTGTTCGGTCGGTCGCTCAACGAAGTCATGGGCTGGGAGAGGAATCATTTCGATCGCCTTGTGCATTTCAGCTATGGGCTTCTGCTTGCCTATCCGATCCGAGAGATATTCCTGCGCGTCGCCAATGTCCGCGGTTTCTGGGGCTATTTCCTGCCACTGGACGTCACCATGTCGACCTCCATGATCTTCGAGCTTTTCGAATGGGCAGCGGCCGTTGTGTTTGGCGGCGAACTCGGCATGGCCTATCTGGGAACCCAGGGCGATATTTGGGACGCCCACAAGGATATGGCCCTGGCCAGCCTCGGGGCGCTGATCGCCATGGGTATCGTCGCCGCGGTCAATCGCAGCCTGCAGCGCGACTTCGCCCGCGAGTGGGCCGACAGCCTGACGGTAAAAAAGGCCGATCCCCTCGGAGAAGACGCCATTGCCGAGATGTTGGATCAGCGCTGACTGAACTCGTGTCGGTCGGGAACGGCTCTTGCGACCAATCCGCGCGACCATTGTCGCGCCGCTTGCCTTCGGGCGCCGGTTTGCGGTTTAATGTCCGACAGTCTCGGGGGAGAGTTGCATGAACGACGCGATGCCGGTCGCGGATATAGTCAAGACGCTGAGTTACGATCACGACCGAATGCGCGTGGTGGGTGCGCGGGTTCTGGCGGCGATCGAATGCTGCGATATCGAGTCCGCGCGCGGCGACCTGCTGGAATTTCAGCTTATCCAGGACAGCCATTTCTGGTTTCAGGACCGCCTGATGGAGGCGGCGAACTATCCCGATACGGCGGATCACTCACGCTGTCACAAGCGATTGAACACGATCCTCATGGCGGTGAACGGCGTCCTCTGCTCGGGCCGGTTCAGCGCTCTCACCGAAGAGCTCGCCGCCTTTATAGAAGAATCTCTGGCCCATATTCACGAGATGGACGACCCCTTTCACAGGTTCCTCATCAAGGAAAAATCCAGCTGATATCAACGATTTCGGCCATGGCACTCGCGCCGATGGCTGGGACGTGGTATTATCGCGGACATTGAATCTGGATGGGAAAATCTTATGGCGGGGCCTGACCGGCGCAAAATACCCGAATGGATAATCGCCGAAAGCCTGCGGCGGCGCAGCGCCGGGGTGGGCGACGAGACTCTGTTCGCCTGGATGATGAGCGAAGGCTACGACGAAATGGAGTCGCTTTCCATGTTGGCCGAAGCGCTGGGATGGACCGGGGCCGGGCTGCGCAGCCAACCCTTCTGGCCGCGTCTTAGCCCGGACCAGAAGCTTGGGTTGATCAAGGCCGGCCGAGGCAGTGATTCGCTCAAACCGGTCTCGATCATGCGGGTCACCAAACGGGCCGTCATAGAAAAAGGCAAACCCGGCCGCCGCCCCGATGGCGGCAAGGACGTTTGAGAATGCCCTGAAATTGTCAAGTTTCAGTGCCTAACTGTCTGTAAAGGCGACCGTTTTCAGTATTATCAATGTTTAATCCGCGCAAATATTTTTTCGCGACACGCGCGTGACCGAAGATTTTGGTTGACGATTGCGAGCATTTTATTAACTCATCGGAAACAATGAGGCGATAGACTACGGCGTTACAGCAGTTGCCGGGACAGGATCATGTGGCCGGTACTGCGGGAGTCTTACGGGAATACAGGAGCCCATGGCGGATCCGAATACTCAGATCGACTGGTGGATTGCCCAGGTTTGGCAGGAAGCGCAGGATGGCGCCGAAACCGATGCGCTGGTCATTTGGCTGCATGGAAACGGCCTGACCGCTGTTTCCTCGTACACGATTCTGCAAGCTGCGCTGAGTTGTCCGCCCGAGACGGCGAAAGAGATCGTCTTCAGCCACCCTGTCTGGGCCGACGAGGATCCGGACGCAGACGTCGATAACCTGGACTATACCAACGAAACGCTGGAGCCCGAACCCGAACCCGACGGAGCCTTTGAGCTGGAAGGGTGGGCCGAAGAGGTCGAAGAGGACGCGCCGGTATACGGCGAAGAAGGTTACGAACCGGAACCGGGCGCGGGTGCGGCGCCGCCGCCATCCAACGCCAATCCGGAAGAGTCTGCAAAAATACAAGACGCGATTTTGCGAGAAATTGCGCAGGTGAACGCTGCGAACCCCTTGCAGGACTTCGAGGAAGAGGACGGCCTCGGTGATGCATCCGTTCTAGCAGATGACGCGGATGGTTCCGATCTCGCGCCGCTGGATCCCGAGCCGATTTACGAGCCGGACCCGGCGCCCGCGCCGATGGATGCCATGCCTGCGACCCCGGAGTTCGAACCCGAGCCACTCGAACCCGAGCCGATCTACGAGCCGGCCCCCGCGCCCGCGCCACCTGAACCCGCGCCCGCGCCACCTGAAC
>JADFVY010000366.1 GCA_015222795.1 Pseudomonadota bacterium
CCGCCCCGGCGGCCGAGTTGACAATCCCGTCGCTCGCATACCGGACCGGGCCCTACGCCCCGAACGGCATTCCCTTCGCCAACGGCTATGCCGACTACTGGAACCTGCTTAACGAGCGGGACGGTGGTATCAATGGCTCGAAGGTCAATCTCGTCGAGTGCGAGACCGCCTACAATACCAAGCAAGGCGTGGAGTGCTACGAGAGCACCAAGGGCGAGGGCGCCGGCGCGCTGGTTTACCAGCCGCTTTCGACTGGCATCACCTACCAGTTGATCCCAAAGGCCTCTTCCGACCAGATCCCGGTTTTCTCGATGGGTTACGGTCGCACCTCGGCCGCCAACGGCAAGGTCTTCGACTGGATCTTCAACTTCCCGGCCACCTACTGGGACGGCGCGACCACGATCGTCCAGTATATCGCCGAGAAGGAAGGCGGGATGGACAAGCTTAAGGGCAAGAAGCTGGCCCTGGTCTATCATAACTCCGCCTATGGCAAGGAGCCGATCCGCACCCTCGAGGTCATGGCCGAGAAATTCGGTTACGAGCTGATGCTGCTGCCGGTCGATCATCCAGGTCAGGAGCAGAAATCGACATGGCTGCAGGTCCGCAAGGAAAAGCCCGACTGGGTGATGATGTGGGGCTGGGGCGTGATGAACCAGGTGGCGATCAAGGAAGCCGCCTCCATCCGCTTCCCGATGGATCGCTTCGTCGGTATCTGGTGGTCCGGGTCCGAGAACGACGTGCTGCCCGCCGGTGACGCCGCCGACGGCTACCTGTCGGCCGCCGTGCATGCGTCGGGCGCCGATTTCGGCGCGCACAAGGACATCTTGAAGTACCTGTACGACAATAACAAAGGCGCCGGCGAGCGCGACCGTGTCGGCGAAGTGCTTTACAATCGTGGCCTTGTCGCGGCGATGTGGACCTCGGAAGCCATCCGTACGGCGATGAAGATTCACGACACCAACGAGCCCACCTCGGCCCAGGTGCGTGACGGTTTCGAAAGCCTGAAGGTCGACGAGGCGCGTCTTGCCGAACTTGGCTTGAAGGATTTCACCTATGGTATCGAAATCACCTGCGCCAACCATAGTGGCCCGGGCAAGGCGGCGATCCAGCAGTGGGACGCCAAGGCCAAAAAATGGAATATCGTCTCCAAATACTATGATCGCATGCCGGAAATCACCGGCCCGCTGATCGAAGCGGATTCGGCCGCATACGCGAAGGAAAACAACATCACTCCGCGTGACTGCAAGTAATCCATGTTTACACCCCGTCCCCCTGGTGGGGGCGGGGTTCCTTTTTTTGGTAATTTCACGATGATAATTTTACAGGCGGCGGCGAAATGAGCGAAGCGGCCCAGGCGAGCGGCGACATGGCGGCGGACACTGCCAAGGCAATGTTGTCGGTCAACAATATCGAGGTCATTTACGACCATGTGATCCTGGTGCTGAAAGGCGTGTCGCTGGAGGTTCCCGAGGGCGGCATCGTTGCCCTTCTCGGGGCCAATGGCGCCGGAAAATCGACGACACTGAAGGCGATTTCCAACCTGCTGCACGCCGAACGCGGCGAGGTCACAAAGGGCGCCATCCTGTTCGAGGGCGAGACCGTGCAGGCGCTGACCCCCAACGATCTGGTGAAACGCGGCGTCATCCAGGTAATGGAAGGCCGCCATTGTTTCGAACATCTGACCGTCGAGGAAAACCTGCTGACCGGGGCCTATACGCGCAAGGATGGGCGCGCCGCCATCCAGCGGGACATGGAACTGGTCTATGATTATTTCCCGCGGCTGCGCGAGCGCCGCACCAGCCTGGCCGGCTATACCTCGGGCGGCGAGCAGCAGATGACAGCCATCGGGCGCGCCCTGATGGCCCGGCCCAAGATGATCCTGCTTGACGAGCCCTCGATGGGCCTGGCGCCGCAACTTGTCGAAACCATTTTCGAGACGGTCAAACGCCTCAACGAACAGGAGGGCGTGACCTTCCTGCTGGCCGAACAGAACACCAACGTGGCGCTGAAATACGCGACCCATGGCTATATCCTGGAAAACGGCCGCGTGGTCCTGGACGGCGACGCCAAATCGCTGCGCGACAACGAGGACGTCAAGGAGTTCTATCTCGGCCTGTCGACGAGCGGCCGCAAGAGCTATCGCGATGTAAAACACTACAAGCGGCGCAAACGCTGGCTGGCGTAGGCGGCGGCGCAGAGCTACCTCGTCCTTCGACAAGCTCAGGATGAGGCTTCGAGACGGGCCTAAGGCCCTCCTCAGGATGAGGCCTTAAACTTTTGTGTCCTCATCCTGAGGAGCCCCGCAGGGGCGTCTCGAAGGACGAGGCCGCTCCGCCGTGGCAAGAGCTAATTAGAACAAACCAGATAGAGCGTGACACCGATGACAGAATATTACGACGAGCTCGAGACACAGCTTCCCGAGGCGCGGGAAGCTGCCCTGATGGCCGCCCTGCCAGAGGCGATTGGTAACGCCAGGGCGAATGCGGCGGGCTATGCGAAAATCCTGGCTGATGTCGAGCCGGGCGCCGTGACCTCGCGCAAGGCTCTGGCCGGGCTGCCGGTGACACGCAAATCGGACCTGATCGAACTGCAGGCGGCCGAACCGCCCTTCGGTGGGCTGACGACCAGGCCAGCGCGCGAAATGGCGCGACTGTTCATGTCGCCGGGCCCGATCGCCGATCCGGAAGGACATGGCGCGGACTGGTGGCGATTCGCCCGCGCCCTTTTTGCCGCCGGGTTCCGCAAGGGTGACATCGTCCAGAATTGCTTCGCCTATCATTTCACCCCGGCCGGCGCGATGTTCGAGTCGGCGGCCCATGCGCTGGGCTGCGCGGTCTGCGCGGGCGGGGTCGGTCAGACCGAGATGCAGGTTCAGGCTATCGCCCATTTCGGCGCCGACGGCTATGCCGGCACGCCGGATTTCCTGAAGATCATCCTCGACAAGGCGCGTGAAATGGGCACCCCTCTGCCCACTTTGAAAAAGGCGCTGGTGTCCGGCGGGGCGCTGATGCCGCCGCTGCGCCGGGAGGTGCGGGACCGGGGCGTCAACGTGGTGCAATGCTACGGTAGCGCCGATCTGGGCCTGATCGCCTACGAATCGGAAGCCATGGAAGGCATGATTCTCGACGAGGGGATCATCGTGGAAATCCTGCGCCCGGGCACCGGCGATCCCGTGCCCGACGGCGAGGTTGGCGAGGTCGTGGTGACGACCCTGAATCGCGACTATCCGCTGGTTCGGTTCGCGACGGGGGACTTGTCGGCGATTCTGCCCGGCGCCAGCCCCTGTGGCCGCACCGCGCCGCGAATCAAGGGCTGGATGGGCCGCGCCGACCAGACAACCAAGATTCGCGGCATGTTTGTCCACCCGGCCCAGATCGACCGGGTCGTAAAGCGCCATCCCGAGATTCTGCGTGCCCGTCTGGTGGTTGGCAGCGACGGCGGAAAGGATTCGGCGGTGTTTCTGTGTGAAACGGACGGAGGGGATGAGCGGATCGCCGAACAAGTTTCCGACAGTATACAATCCGAAATCAAGGTCCGCGCGGAGGTCCAAATTGTGGCAAAAGATAAAATTTTAAATGATGGGGTGATAATCGAAGATACTCGAAAGTATAAGTAGCCTTTACGAAAAATGTTATAAAACAATCAGATACGCAAGTATGCTATGCATTTAATTGAATTTTAACGAAAATGAACAACCACGTCACAATATTGCCACATTTACGGCCAACCTTGACCACAAAGGGGGAGTGTTATGGGCCCGCTGAGACCTCCCCTCTCAGTCGAGGCTAACCCTGACAGCCTCTACTTCGCGACCGTATCCAAGGGGTCGCTTGCTACGTGGCGGTTGCCGGCCCACCCCCGGCAACCGCCATTTTTCTTGCCTGTTTCTCTCCTGCTTTGCATCCCCGCTCGCTGTGCTATATCACGGGTCCGTTCCAGTGGAGTGAATCTAACGGATGGTACCCATGATCAATCGCTTTACCGGCCACGCGCTGACCTGTTTCAGGGGCGAACGTTTCGTATTCGAGGCGCTGGAGTTCGACGTGGAGAGTGGCGGGGCGCTGGTGTTGACCGGCTCCAACGGCAGCGGCAAGTCCAGCCTGATCCGGATCATGGCGGCATTATTGGCCGCGGTGGACGGACATTTGTCCTGGAATGGGGAGCCGATCGAGGAAGACCCGGAAGGTCATAACGCCCGGCTGCATTACATCGCCTATCAGGACGCCATAAAACCGGTCATGACCGTGCGCGAAAACCTGTCTTTCTGGGCCGGGTTGAAGGGCGGTCCGGACAACGTCGAGGCGGCGCTGGAAGCGGTCGGCATCGGGCGGCTGGTGGATACCCCGGCACAGTTCCTATCGTCCGGCCAGCGTCGGCGTCTGTCGCTTGCGCGGCTGGTGGCCAGTGAGGCCGAACTGTGGCTGCTGGACGAACCCACGGTCGGGCTGGACC
>JADFVY010000367.1 GCA_015222795.1 Pseudomonadota bacterium
CGCAATGACTGAACAGGGGCAAAGGGATCGCGAAACGGTCGGAGCCGACCAATCTTGAAATGCTCTGAAACCACCCCGAATAAAATGCCGCCGGGCGACTAATAGACAGCCTGTGTTTTGCGGCATATCTTTCCCCGGTTCGAATTTTCAAGCAGGGAACCCGGATGGACCAGCAGACCATAAAGGCAAAAACCGGGCTGGAGGCGCGCCGGCGCTTCCGCAAGAACGATTACCGCGGGCAGACGGCGGGCATCGCACCGGGTTTCGTGCAGGGTAATCTCGTCATATTGCCGGCCGATCTGGCCGCCGACTTCCATCGTTTCTGTCATCTGAACCCGAAGCCCTGCCCGCTGCTGGGCTCGTCCGATCCGGGGAACCCGCATATTCCGTCGCTGGGCGCGGACCTGGACATTCGCACCGACCTGCCGCTCTATCGCATCTGGCGCAATGGCGAGATGGTCGGGGAGACGCCGGACATCACAGAATACTGGCGCGACGATCTGGTGGCCTTCGTGCTGGGCTGCTCCTTTTCCTTCGAAGAGGCGTTGATCGACAACGATATCCCGCTGCGCCACATCGAACAGGGGACCAACGTGTCGATGTGGCGGACCAGTATCCAGACAGCGCCGGCCGGGCCGTTCCACGGGCCGATGGTGGTTTCCATGCGGCCGATGAAGCCGGCCGACGCGATCCGCGCGATCCAGGTGACGACGCGCTTTTCCGCCGTGCACGGCGCGCCGGTCCATATCGGCCTGCCCGAGGAGATCGGCATCGCGGACATAACGACGCCCGACTACGGCGACGCGGTGGAGGTGAGGCCCGGCGAACTGCCGGTCTTCTGGGCCTGCGGGGTGACGCCCCAGGCGGTGATCGCCGAGGTAAAGCCGGAATTCTGCATCACCCACGCGCCGGGCAGCATGCTGGTCACCGATTTGAAGAATTCGCACCTGGCGACGTTGTGAAGCTGGCCTTCAATGCATTGTCCCTGCGCTGGGCCGCGAACGGGGCGCTGGCCGGGACAGGGGCCGCGGCGGTCCTGATTTGGGTGGACAAGCTGCAGTACCACGCCCCGCAAAATCTCGTATTCGTTCTGCTGCCGGGCACGACGTTCGGGTTGGTGGTATCGATCCCGTTATGGCGCCGCGGGCTGGCGGCCGGCTGGTGGGCGGCGGTCTTCGTGGCAGGGTCGATAATCGCCTGGCCGGCGGCTTATTACGCCGGCGTAAGAGTGTTGGTGGCGATCGAAACAACGGGACCGTCCAGGTTGGCGCTGGCGGGACTGGCTGGCGGGCTGGTCTGGAGCGCGATCCTGACCGCGGCCCTGCTTGTCCTCCCCTTCATACGCGCGCGCCGCGTCCGGTTCGTCTTGCCGGTCGCCGGCGGGCTGACCGGCGCGCTTTGCGTCTCGATGCTGGAGTTTCTCGGCCAATGGGGATTCGGCGCGGTCTATATCGTTTTGTGGGGCGTCTGGTATGCTGTTCAGGGCGGGCTGATCGCGATGGCCCTGCCAAGGGATTAGGAGCGGGACATGACGGAACGGTGGCGGAAGATTGCGCGATGGGCGGCGCTGGGTGCGCTGTCGGGGACGCTTGCGACACTGGCGATCTTCATTCCGCAATGGCTGAATTTCTACGATGCGCTGGAGGGGAGTCTCCGCGCTGGCGGCGTCGATCTTTCGCTCTCGCCCCTGTCGCTCGCACCCGGTCTGGTCTTCGGCCTGGTCGTCGGTCATGCGCTGAGACGCGAGGGCCTGATGTCCGGCGTGCGTTATGCGGCCTATATCGTGGCGGCGGGCCTGTCCTATTTCGTCACGGTCCAGATTACCCTCACTATCCTTATAGACATGCTGGACAACGTCATTCTTATCGGCGTCGCCGCCGGCGCGATCGGCGCCGCGCTGCTGGCCGGTGCGACCGCCGCCCTGATCCCGGATTTCCAGCACCGCCGCCCCATGATCGCGATGACCCTGGCGGGCGCGGTCCTCGGCGCGGCGCTATTTTTCGCCATTAGCAGTGAACATTTTTTCGGCTGGTTCCTGCTCTTCGCACCCTGGCAGGGCGGCTACGCCGCCGCCATGGCGACCGCGCTGGAGGCCTAGAGCCAGCGCCGTTCGGAACCAACGGAACTACTGTCTCCAACAAGAATTTCAGCAATGCTAGGAATTCCGTAAGGTTTTCGTGTCTTTGATAGGGACGCGACCGCGATATTCGCGCCGGACGAGGGGCATAAATGGCGAATTTCATTACCTTTATACGTCTGATCCTGCTGTTGGTGCTGGTCCTGTCCATCTATTGGGCGGACCCGTCCTGGCAGCGCGCCAACATGCCTTTGCTTTTTCTCATCATGGTGCTGGACGCGCTGGACGGCTGGGTCGCGCGGAAATTCAACGAATCCTCGCTGTTCGGCGCGGTGTTCGATATCGCCGCCGACCGCATCGTCGAGACCGTGCTGTGGGTGGTGCTGGCCCATATCGGGCTGGTGCCGGTCTGGGCGGCGATCGTGTTTATCGTGCGCGGCAATATCGTCGATACGATCCGCAATTCCATGGCCGCTTCGCAGGGTGTGGTGCCTTTCGGTATGATGCACTCGCCATTGGGCCAACTGCTGGTCAGCAGCCATTTCAGCCGCGGCTTTTACAACACGGTGAAGATCGCTACCTTCGGCTGGGTCTTGATGGTCCAGCCCATGCCCATCGTCTATCCCGATTACTGGGCCGATATCAGCGACATTTCCGGCGTTATCACTATGGCTTTGGTTTGGATGTCCGTAGTCCTGTGCCTGGTACGCGGCGCACCTGTCGTTATTGAATTCCTGCGCACGCCCAAGGACGCCAGATGAGCGTCGCCCTGATCGATGTGGACGGCACGCTGCTGGTCGGGCCACGCAGCAGCGAGGCGTTGTTCATCCGCTACCTGCTTCGCCGTGGCGTGCTTGGGCCCCGGCAGTTCGGCGCGGCAACCTGGTTCATGGCGCGGCACGGCCTTCGCCACGGCCGCCATGCCTTCCGCAAGAACTAGGCCTATCTGGCGGGGCTGAAGCTGGCCGACATGGCGGCGATTGCCGAAACCTTCACGGCCGAGGAACTGGAGCCGATCCTCGACCGCGCGCTGCTGCACCGGATGGACGAACATCGCGCGGCCGGCGCGCGCATCATGCTGCTGACCGGCACGCCCGATTTCATCGCCTCGCCCCTGGCCCGGCTGGTCCAGGCCGATGGTTGGCGGGGCGCGCGATATGCGGTGCGCAATGGTATCTTTCAGGCCGCGCTTCCCGTCGAACATCCGTTGGGCCTCGACAAGATCCGCGCGGCGATGGCGTTGTGCGAGGAGGCTGGATCCACCCTGCGGGACGCCACGGCC
>JADFVY010000368.1 GCA_015222795.1 Pseudomonadota bacterium
GCCAGGCGCAAGACGGTGGTCTTGCCACAGCCCGACGGCCCCAGCAAACACATCACCTCGCCCTCGCCGATGGAAAGGCTCACCCGGTCGACCGCCAGAATATCGCCATAACGATGGCTGACATCGCGCAGATCGAGCGCGGGGGTTGCCCCGGCGCTGTCTTCCACGGCGCGGATCGCGGTGTCACCCATCGGAACGGCTCAAATCGGCGCGCCCGGGCACGTCACCGGACTCTTCATCCTCGTCGAGCGTGGCTTCCAGAAAATTCTCCATGTCTTCCTCGTCCTCTTCCCTGTCCCCCTGGAACAGGTCGTCCTCGCGCATGGCGATGGAGGAAACACCGGCGCGGCGGTCCAGCAGGCCGGCCGCCTTCAACTCGTCGATGCCGGGCAGCGCGTCCAGCGCTTCCAGGCCAAAATAGTCCAGGAAGGGTTCGGTCGTGCCCCAGGTTATCGGCCGACCCGGCACCTTGCGGCGTCCCTTGGGTTTTATCCAGCCAGCCTCCAGCAAAATATCCAGCGTCCCCTTGCTCAGCGCCACGCCGCGAATTTCCTCGATTTCGGCGCGGGTCACCGGTTGCTGGTAGGCGATGATCGCCATGGTTTCCACGGCCGCGCGCGACAGCTTGCGCGGAATCTCGCGTTCCAGCGTGAAGAAGGGGGCCATGTCGGGCGCGGTGCGGAAGGCCCAACCCTTGCCACGCTGGACCAGATTGACGCCCCGGTTCGCATACTGCCCCTGCAAATCCTCAAGCAGTGGCCCCAGTTCCGTCCCCTCGGGCAGGCGCGACAGCAGGATGTTTTCACTCAGCGGTTCGGCGCTGGCGAACAATATTGCCTCCAGGCGGCGCAATAATCCAAACCGTTCCACGCTCATTTGGCCCTCCGGGACGTCCTGATATAGACCGGGGCGTATGGATCGCTCTGTTGAATTTCGATCTGCCCGTTGCGGGCAAGCTCTAGCGTGGCGACGAAGGTAGAGGCAAGCGCCGATCGCATCAGCAGCCTGTCTTTCAGACCGGTGGGCAGAAATCCGGACAGCACCGTCCAGTCCGGCAGGTCGCCGACAAGCGCCCGCAAACGTACCAGAGCTTCCTCAATCGAATAAAGGCCGGTCGGCGCGATATGCAATGTGGCGCCTTCCTGTCGGCCGTGCTGGCGCGCATAGGCGCGCAGGATATCGTACAGCGAGACCTCGAAGGAGGCGCGGTTTTCGACTTTCAGCGACTCGGTCTCGCCGCGCCTGAAAAAAGCCTGGCCCAGCAGTGGCCGGTCGAACAGCTTGGCGCCGGCTTCCTTCATCGCCCCCAGCCTTTGCAGTTGGAAGGCCAGCATGGCGGCCATCTCGGCGCCACTGGGTTCATCGTCGCCGGGCGGGGCCGGTAGCAGCAGCCGGGACTTCAGATAGGCCAGCCAGGCCGCCATCACAAGATAATCAGCCGCCAGTTCCAGTCGCAGATCACGCGCCTGGGCAATGAAATCGAGATATTGTTCGGCCAATGCCAGAATGGAAATCCGCGTCAGGTCAACCTTCTGGTCGCGCGCCAGCGCCAACAGCACGTCGATCGGCCCCTCGTAACCCTCGATATCGAGCAGCAGTCTGTCGCCGTCATGCTGGTCGTAATCCGGGCGGCTTTCCTCGAACGGATCCGGGACTGTTTTGTCGGTATCGTCGTCGGCGATCATCACGCTAGCCTAAATGTCCGGTGACATAGAATAGCAGATTAACCATCAGACTTGCCGGCTTCCATATCAGCCATTCGGCAATCGGCAAATAGATACCGGCCCTCTCGGCGAGCGACGGCAGCACGAAAAATATTCCCAGCACGATCAGAAATCCAAACCGTTCAAGCGATTCCAGTTTTACCGCCTGCCGATGGGGCAGCATTCCGACGGCGACCTTGCCCCCGTCAAGCGGCGGCAGGGGGATCATATTGAATACCGCCAGTATGATATTCAGTTGTATAGAATTATACAGGGTCTCATTCGCCCATATTCCTATATCGCCCGACAAGAAGGGCACGGCATAAAGCAGCAGCACCGAGACGAAGGCGATCACCATGTTCGCCGCCGGGCCAGCGGCCGCCACCAGCATCATATCCCGCCGGGGGACGCGCAGATTCCGCGTATTGACCGGCACGGGCTTGGCCCAGCCGAATAACATACCCGACCCTGACATGATAAGCATGGCGGGCACCAGAATGGTGCCGACCGGATCGATATGTTTAATCGGATTGAAGGACAGACGGTCCTGCTGTTTGGCGGTAGGGTCGCCGCACAGCCATGCCGCCCAGGCATGCGCGGCCTCATGAAAGGTAATCGCCAGCAGGACCGGCAAGGCCCAGACCGCTACGGTGCCGAGAATGGAATTATCCATGGAGTCAGTACTTTACCTCGTCACGTTCAGGTTTGCCCGGCGCCGATCAGCGCCGCAAGTTCGGCAAGCGCGGCCTCCCGGTCGAAGGGTTCCGGCTGCTCGAGCATGTTCAGCGCCCCGTGGTAACGCCGAAGTCCCTCCGCGTCCAGTGGCCGAGCCGCATCCGCGATCTGTTTCATCTCGTCCATGTCGCCATTGCAATGCAGGACGAGGTCGCAACCGGCGGCCAGTGAATCGGCGGTGCGCGCCGCGAAACCGCCACCCAGCGCCTTCATGGACAGATCGTCGGTCATCACCAACCCGTCATAGCCGATGGATCCACGGATAATATCATTCATGACGGTCGGCGAGGTCGTGGCGGGCCGCACCGGGTCGATCGCGCCGTAGACAATATGCGCGGTCATCGCCAGCGGCATGTCGGCATGCGCGCGAAAGGGGGCAAAATCGGTCTCTTCCAGTTCATCTCGGCCGGCGTCGACCCGGGGCAGTTCCAGATGGCTGTCGGCGCGCGCCCGGCCGTGACCGGGAATATGCTTGATCACCGGCAGCACGCCACCTTCCAGCAGACCCTCGCAAACGGCCCGGCCCAGCAGCGATACGATCTCCACCGTCTCGCCGAAGGCGCGGTTGCCGATAATATCGTGCGCGCCGGGAAAGCGCAGGTCCAGCAATGGCAGGCAATCGACGTTTATTCCCAACGCCAGAAGTTCGTCCGCCAGCAACCGCGCGTTCAGCTTCGCGGCATGGCGGGCCGTTTCGGGACTAAGCTTACCGAATATCCCCTGCGGCGGCGCGGCGCGCCAATGGGGTGGCTTGAGCCGGGCAACCCGCCCGCCTTCCTGATCGATAAGAATGAGGGCATTTTCTGCCCCGGTGCAATCGCGCAAGTCCGATACAAGCGCGCGAACCTGGCCCGGCGATTCGATGTTGCGGGCAAACAGGACAAAGCCCGCTGGATCGTGGTCCCGAAAAAAAGCCGTTTCCGACGCGCTGAGCTCCGTGCCCGCGCAGCCGAAGATCGCCGCCAGGGGCGGCGTGAACCGCCCATCACCCATAATGGGATACCGGGCGGCTCATTATGATCTTACGGACGGACGACGAGACAGTCCTGACCGCGCGATTTCAGCTTGCGGCAAACCGAATCGGCGGCTTCGCGGTCACCGAAAGCACCGCCCTGCACCCGGAAAAAGGCGCCACGGTCCTGAATTACAGCCGACTGAACCGTCAGCGGCAGTTGCCCGAGAACGTCCGGATGCTTTTTCACCTGATTTTTCCACAAGGTTTTTGCCGCGGATTCCGAGCGGGCGGAAGCGACCTGAACGCGGTAGACACCGGCCATGGTGCGCATCGGCGTGACATTCGTGTTGCCGGGTGGCGGAGACGGCGGCGTCACCATCGCGGTCGCACCCGTCGCCTTCGGAATTGCCACTGTGATCTGGTTGCTGGTTGCCGTGACTTTTGGAAGTACCGGCGCCACAGCGGGCTGCACGGGCTGCATTGCAACTACCGCAGGCTGATCCGGCGTCTTGACTCCGGGCGTCACGGCTTCCGGCGCCTTTCCATCGGCGGGCGGGACCGGTAAGATACTTTCCGCCGTTTTGCCGTCACCCGGCGCGGTTGGCACAGGCAGGATCGGCAAGCTGGCAACGCCATCCTTGGTGGGCGGCGTCGGCGGCGGCATCGTACCCTCGGCGGATTTTCCGTCCTTGGGCGTTTTTTCCGCCCCTTCCGGGTTCATCGCAACCATCGGCATTTCACCCGCCCCTTCCGGGCTCATCGGCATTTCACCCGCGGCAGGCGGGTTCTTGGGATCCTCCGGCGGCGAGGTAATGGCGATATTGCCTGCATTCTTACCTTCGGTCACCATGTTATACACACGGTTTTCCTGGCCGGGAACCTGATCGCCACCAGGTTGATCAGGCGTCATCTTAGCCGCCTGGCCTGGTTCCACGGCGAGACCGGGCACGACCACTATCTTGCGGTCGCCTACTATTGTGTTATCGCCGCGCGGCCACAGGGCGGCGCCAATCAAAACCGGAATCACGACAGCTGCCGCAATAAAGATGAGTTTGTACTTCTTCAGCGCGCGTTTTAGCGGCGAATCATCCTCATCGTCATCGTCATAATCATAATCGCCAAGTTGCGCTTCAAGTTCGTCAAGATCGTCATTTGCTGCCATCACCGCATCTCCTCGACCGGTTCAATGCCGAATATACCTAGTCCGGAATCTATAACTGTCTGGACTCCTTGGACTAATACTAACCGGGACATCGTTAACTTTTCGTTATCTTCCTGAACAATTCGTAAGGAAACATCCTTACTTCCCTTGTCCCAGAAGGCGTGTAACAGCCCGGCCAGTTCATATAGGTAATAGGCAATCCTGTGTGGTTCGTGGGCATCGGCCGCCGCCTCAACCAGTCGGGGCCAGCCCGCTATCATTTTGATGAGACCCAACTCTGACTCATCCGTCAAGCAAGATATGGTCGTCGAGGCCAAACTATTCAATGACATATCGAGGTTTGGAAAGCACTCACGGGCCTTGCCCCGCGACGAATGGCAGCGCGCGCTGGCGTATTGAACGTACCAGATCGGGTTCTCGCGCCCCCCCTCTACAACGGCCGTCAGGTCGAAGTCCATCTGGGCATCGTTCTTGCGCGTAAGCATATGAAATCTAACGATATCTTGCCCGACTTCATCGACCAGTTCGCGCAGGGTAACGAAGGTTCCGGCGCGCTTCGACATCTTCATCGGCACGCCCTTGTCCATCAGTCGGACGATCTGGCAAATCTTGACGTCGAGCGCCCCCTCGCCGGCCGAAATCGCCTTCACGGCGGCCTGCATTCTTTTTACGTATCCGGCGTGATCAGCGCCCCAAACATCGATCATTTCGCCAAATCCACGCCGGAATTTGTCCAGGTGATTCGCAATGTCGGAGGCGAAATAGGTCCAGCTACCGTCGGACTTTTTCAAGGGACGATCCACATCGTCACCGAAATCCATGGCCCGGAACAGGGTTTGCGGCCGCGCTTCCCAGTCATCCGGCGTCTTGCCCTTGGGAGGTTCCAGCACGCCGGTGTAGATATGGCCCATATTCTCAAGCGTCTTCAGCACCTCGTCGACCATGCCATCCTCGACAAGCTTGCGTTCCGACGTGAAGACATCCTGGCGCACGCCCAGCGCCGCCAGATCCGCGCGGATCAAATCCATCATCGCATCGATGGTGAAAGAGCGTATTACCGCCAGCCATTCCGATTCCGGCGCGTCCAGCCACTTCTCACCGTGTTTTTCGGCAAGTGCCCGGCCAACCGGCTTCAGGTAATCGCCTGGATACAGACCTTCGGGAATCTCGCCGATATCGCGCCCCAGCGCCTCGCAATAACGCAGATGGGTGGAGCGGGCGAGCGTATCGACCTGGCTGCCGGCATCGTTGATGTAAAATTCCTTGGTGACATCGTACCCCGCCTTGGCCAGCACGGCCGCCAGCACGTCGCCGAACACGGTGCCCCTGGCATGGCCGATATGCAGCGGCCCGGTGGGATTGGCCGAGACATATTCAACATTCACCTTGACGCCGGCGCCATGGTTCGACGCGCCATAGGCCGCGCCCTGACCGATCGCCACCTTCAGGCAGTCGTGCCAGACCGCATCGCCCAGCCGCATGTTGATGAAACCGGGGCCGGCGATCTCCACCGCGCTGACGCCCGTGACCTCGCGCAGCGCCGACGCCATCATCTCGGCGATATCGCGCGGCTTCATGCCCGCGGGCTTGGCCAGCAGCATCGCGGCGTTGGTCGATATGTCGCCATGCGAGGGATCGCGCGGCGGCTCGGCGGTCAAGCGCGAGGTATCGAGGCCGGAAGGCAGACTGCCCGCCGCGACCAGCTTTTCAATCACCGCTTCAATATAATCCCGGTATGTACTGAAAATATTCATTTTATTCCGTCGTTCGACTTTTCGAGCCGGTCATGTTCCTGCATTGCATAGCGGTCGGTCATCCCGGCGACGTAATCCGCCACCAGACGCGCCAGACCGGCCTTGTCCGCCCCCGCCGACTGATCACGCCATTCCGCCGGCAACCGGTCGGGCGCCGCCATCAACCGTTCGAAAAGATCGGTTACAACGCCGCGCGCATTCTCGGTTTCACGCAGTACCGACCCGCGCCGGTACATGTTGACGAACAGGAAGTCCTTGAGAGCGCGGTCCTTTTGGCCCATGGCGTCCGAAAAAGCAACCGTCGCGTGGCCCAATCCCCTGATATCCGAGACATTTCCGGGTGCGGCCGTCACAAGGCGGCGTTGAGTCTCCTCCAGGAGGTCCCGCACCATGGCGTCGATCAGGCGCCGGACCGTCTCATGGATGATGCGCGCCGGCGCGGCATCGGGATAACGCTTCGTCACCCCGTGGAACATTTCCGCCACATGTGGCACTTCGGCCAGCGCATCAATGCCGAAGAACCCGGCGCGCAACCCGTCGTCCAGGTCATGATGGTCGTAGGCGATATCGTCGGCCAGCGCGGCCGCCTGGGCTTCCGGTCCCGGCCATGTCGCCAGCGCCAGATCGTGCCGGGCGTTGTATTCCGCGATGGTGGCGGGCAACGGCCCCGCCTGCCCTGCCCCCGCCAGCGGGCCGTTATGCTTGACCACGCCTTCCAGACTTTCCCAGGTCAGGTTCAGCCCGTCAAATTCCGCATAGCGCTGTTCCAGATGCACCAGAATACGCAGGGTCTGATCGTTGTGCCTGAAACCACCCCACGGCTCCATGACAGCGTTCAGCGCCTCTTCCCCGGCGTGCCCGAACGGCGTGTGGCCCAGATCGTGGGCCAGGGCCTGTGTCTCGGCGAGATCCTCGTCCAGCCGCAGCGCGCGGGCGATGGTGCGCGCAATCTGCGCCACTTCGATGCTGTGGGTCAGTCGGGTGCGAAAATGATCGCCCTCGGGCGAGATGAAGACCTGGGTCTTGTGCATCAGCCGCCGGAAGGCGGTGGAATGGACGATGCGGTCGCGGTCGCGCTGAAACGGCGTGCGGATTTCGCTTTCCTGTTCGGGGTGCAACCGCCCCCGGCTATCCTGCCAGCGGGTCGCATAGGGGGCGAGATGGTCGCTCATGGGGCCGATTGTATCGGCCGAAGGCAGGCAAATTGCAAGCACCCCGGCAATCACCGGCAATTGACAGTCCGCGCCGCCACCCTACATTGGAAGGATCGCGTGAAGACAAAACCTGGATTGAACCGAATGACCGATTTTTTTGCCGATAATACTGCGTCGGAAGACCGTAATTTCTCGGTGTCCGATAGCGCCGTCAAGCGCATTGCTTTCCTGGTCGAACAGGAAGACGGAGACGGCCTGTTCCTGCGCGTCAGCGTATCTGGCGGCGGCTGTTCGGGCTTCCAGTACGGTTTCACCTTCGACGACGAGGTTCGCGCCGAGGACCAGGTGTTCGAGCGCGACGGCGTCAAAGTCGTCGTGGACGAGACCTCGCTGGACCTGATGGGTGGGGCCGAGATCGATTTCGTCGAGGATCTGATCGGCGCCTCGTTCCAGATCAAAAATCCCCAGGCGACTGCGTCCTGTGGCTGCGGCAGTTCCTTTTCCGTCTGACCAACCCGTCAACTCATGCTAGGAAGGCTCGCAATCCAGCGAGCCTTTTCGATTCCGGG
Organism: Pseudomonadota bacterium; assembly: GCA_015222795.1. Lineage (GTDB taxonomy): Bacteria > Pseudomonadota > Alphaproteobacteria > UBA8366 > JADFVY01 > JADFVY01. The sequence continues at coordinate 8,033 of JADFVY010000368.1, forward strand.
GAACTGTCCATGAAAATCGCCACCTTCAACGTGAACTCCGTCAAAGCGCGCCTGCCGCGCGTGCTAGAGTGGCTGAAGGAGGCCCAGCCCGACGTCGCCCTGCTGCAGGAGATCAAGACCGTCGACGAGGCCTTCCCGTCGCTGGAGATCGAGGATCTGGGCTACAACATCGCGACCCACGGCCAGAAGACCTACAACGGCGTCGCGATCCTCTCGAAGAGCCCGTTGGAGGATGTGACACGCGGCCTGCCCGGCGACGACAGCGACGAACAGGCGCGCTATATGGAGGCTACCATCGGCGATCTGCGCGTCGCCTCGATCTACCTGCCCAACGGCAACCCGGTCGATTCGGAGAAATATCCTTACAAGCTGGCCTGGATGGATCGCCTGACCGCCCATGTGCGCGACACTCTGCTGCCCGTGGAACAGCCCTTCGTGCTGGGCGGCGATTTCAATGTCATTCCGGCCGACCTGGATGTTTATGACCCGCGGGCATGGTCCGACGACGCGCTGTTCCGCCCCGAAACACTCGCCAAATTCCGCGCCCTTACCCATCTCGGCCTTACCGAGGCCTGGCGCGCGCTCCATGCCGAGGCCGCGTACAGCTTCTGGGACTACCAGGCCGGCCGCTGGCCCCGCGACGAAGGCGTGCGCATCGACCATTTCCTGCTATGCCCCCGCGCCGCCGACCGCTTGGCCGCCTGCGAGATCGACAAGGGACCGAGAGGCAAGGAGAAGGCGTCGGACCATACGCCCGTGTGGTGCGAGATCGAGGAGGCGGATTGAGCACCACGCGACCTCGTCCTTCGAGACGGCGCTGCGCGCCTCCTCAGGATGAGGGCATAAATGTATGTATTTCATGAAGAATTATAAGTTGAAGCCTCATCCTGAGGAGGGCCGAAGGCCCGTCTCGAAGGACGAGGTCGCGCCGCTGTCAACTTCGCGCAGTTTAACCGCCCGGCCGCAATCTCAATCCCGGCCGCACCTTCGTGAAGGTCAGTTTCGACGGGTCCACGGCGCAGGGACCTGGCGCCTCGACCACCAGTATCTCTTCACAGATCGGTTGAAAATCGGCGCGGAAGTGTACGGAGCTTTTAAGCGTCATGATTTTCTCGGCCGCCGGTTCCACGCCCAGGTGGCGGAAGATCGACTGGTCGGCGGCCTGCATCATGATCGAGCCGACGGCCACCCGCACGCCCTCTATTTCCAGCAGCGCCATGGGGCCCAACTCCATGCGCGCGCCGTGCCACATCGGGCCGGTTCCAGTAAAATGGCCGTCGCCCAGTTTCAGAACCTTGTAGTCGCCGGTGAGCGGCCGATGGCCCGGCATGCCGGACTTGCCGCCCAGTTCCGCGCGGATCGTGGCGCCCTCGCCGGCCTCATGCGCCTGCAATGCGACCTCCGGATCGTTTAGCAGACCCAGCACCGCGCCCCTCGCGCCGCCCCTGATAAGGGCTTCCAGCAGGCCGGTGGTGTCCGAC
>JADFVY010000369.1 GCA_015222795.1 Pseudomonadota bacterium
CATGTCACCTCGCATGCCAGGCCATGGTCCAGCGCGCCGAGCCCCAGATGGGCGGCGACCGTCTGCCCCATGTCGGCGAAACCCTCGCGCCGACCCAGCGAACCGGGCCGCACGCCGGGCCCGAAAAACACCACCGGCACATGCTCGCGAGTATGGTCCGAGCCACGCCAGGTCGGGTCGCAGCCGTGGTCGGCGGTCATCAGCACCAGGTCGCCGGGTTGCAGGCGTTCCTCGAAGGCGGGTAGCCGCCGGTCGAATTCCTCCAGCGCGGCGGCGTAGCCGGCGACATTCCGGCGGTGGCCGAAGAGCGTGTCGAAATCCACGAAATTGACAAAGACGATAGCGCCGTCCGGGGCCTCGTCGGCCTGTTCCATCAGCCGGTCGAACAGCGCCATGTTGCCACCGGCCTTGACCCGCCTCGTGATGCCGTGCCCGGCAAAGATGTCCGCCACCTTGCCCACCGACACGACCTCGCGCCCGGCCGCCACGGCGCGGTCCAGCAGGGTTTCGGCAAAGGGCGGCGTGGTGTAATCGCGGCGGTTAGCGGTGCGGGTGAAGCCGCGGGCATCCTCGCCAACGAAAGGCCGGGCGATGACCCGGCCGACATTCAACGGATCGACCAGTTCGCGCGCGATTTCACAGAGCGCATAAAGGCGGTCGAGCCCGAAATGCGCCTCATGGGCGGCGATCTGGAACACGGAATCGGCCGAGGTATAACAGATCGGCTTGCCGGTGCGGATATGCTCTTCGCCCAGTTCCACGAGGATCTCGGTGCCCGACGCATGGCAGTCGCCGAGAATGCCCGGCAACTTGCCGCGCTCGACCAGCGCTGCAATCAGGTCGGCGGGGAAGCAGGGCGTCGCACCCGCGAAATAATGCCAGTCGAAGGTCACCGGCAGGCCGGCGATTTCCCAGTGACCACTGGGCGTATCCTTGCCGCTGCTGCGCTCCACCGCATAGCCCCAGGCGCCTTGGGGCTGCTCCATGGTGTCCAGACCGGCCGAAGGACGGCCACGGCTATCCACGGCCGCCATGCCCAGCCCCAGGCGCAGCAGGTTGGGGATCGCCAGCGGGCCGGCGCGCCCGGCATCGTTGGCCTGACCCGCCGCGCATTGCTCGGCGATATGGCCCAGCGTGTCGGCGCCGGTGTCGCCGAAGCGTTCCGCGTCCAGGCTGGCGCCGATCCCCAGCGAATCGAGTACCAGGATGAAGGCCCGGCTCATGACGCAGGCACCCGCTCGATAATCGCGGGGGAAGGCGCGGGCGCATCACCGCCGCTGCTGACCGCCTTGCGCAGAGCCTGGCAGGCGGCCTGCGCGTCGGCATCACTCGCCGCATGGACGATTGCCAGCGGCCGGTCTGCATCGACGGTCTCGCCAATGGCGCACACGCCCGTCAGCCCCACCGAATGATCGATCGCATCGTCGGCCCGCCGCCGCCCGCCGCCCAACGCAACGACCGCGACGCCAACGGCGCGAGTGTCCATGGCGGTCACGATGCCGGACGCCTCGGGGATACAGGCAACGCTGACCGGGGCCGCGGGCTGATGTGCCTCCGCGCGCTCGATGAAATCAGATGGCCCGCCCAGGCTGGTCACCATGCGCTGGAAAGCCTCCGCCGCGCGCCCGTTGGCCAGCACGGCGCAAGCCATGTCACCGCCGGCCTCGCTGTCCTTGGCGATGCCGCCGACCGCCAGCATCTCGCCGGCCAGCGCCCGCACGACCTCGACGAGACGCGGATCCCTGTCCCCCTCGCCGCGCAGGAAGGCAACAGTCTCGGCCACCTCCACGGCGTTGCCCACGGAACGGCCCAGCACCTGGTTCATGTCGGTAATCAGGGCGGTGGTTTTCAGGCCCGCCCCGTTGGCGACCGCGACGATGCTTTCCGCCAGTTCGCGCGCCATCGGCAGCTCGGCGGCAAAGGCGCCGTTGCCCGCCTTCACGTCCATCACCAGCCCATCCAGCCCCGCCGCCAGTTTCTTCGACAGGATGGACGCGGTGATCAGCGGAATGGATTCCACCGTCGCGGTTACGTCGCGGATGCCATAGAGCCGCTTGTCGGCGGGGGCCAGATCGCCAGTCTGGCCAATGATCGCACATCCGGCCTCGGCGATGCAGCGCTGAAAACCGGCAATATCGGGCGCGGTGTTATAGCCGTGGATCGAATCCAGCTTATCCAGCGTACCGCCGGTATGGCCGAGCCCGCGCCCCGAGATCATCGGTACCCGCGCGCCGCAGGCCGCCACAATGGGGGCCAGCATCAGACTAACCTTGTCGCCGACGCCACCAGTCGAATGTTTATCAAGCACCGGCGGCCCATCCTCCCAGGCGATGGTTTCGCCGGAGTCGACCATGCAGCGGGTCAGCGCCACGCGCTCGTCCATCGTCATGCCCTGGAAGAACACCGCCATGGCGAAGGCCGCCACCTGACCTTCCGAGATCGAACCGTCGGTCAGGCCTTGGATCATGAAGGCGATCTCGTCGGCGCTCAGCGTCGCGCCGTCGCGTTTGCGGCGGATGATTTCCTGGGGCAGATAGCTCATGCCGGCCAGTCCTTCAGGAAGGCCAGCAACAGCTTGCGCACATCGCCCGCGGCGACCGCGGCCACCGACAGGGTCTGGTCGTGGCTCAAGCCCGTATCACCCATGCCAGCGGCCAGATTGGTGACGATCGACATGGCGGCGACCTTCATCCCCGCATGGCGCGCCAGAATGCATTCGGGGGCCGTCGACATGCCCACCGCATCCGCGCCCAAAACACGCACCGCGTGGATTTCCGCCGGGGTCTCGAAATGCGGGCCGCAGAACCAGGCATAGACGCCTTCATGCAGGGTCAGCCCGATCGAATCGGCAGTCGCGTGCAGGCGCGCCCGCAAGGCCGGATCGTAGGCATCCACCATATTGACGAACTTGCCGTCGCCGGACTCACCGAATAGCGGCGAGACACCGGTCAGATTAATATGATCGCTGATCGCCATCACCGAGCCGGGACCGACATCCTCGCGCAGGCTGCCCGCCGCGTTGGTCAGGATCAACGTCTCGCAGCCAAGCGCCGCCAGCGTGCGCACCGGCGTCTTCATGGTGTTCGCCCGGCCCGTTTCATAATAATGCGCCCGCCCATGCAGCATCGCCACCGGCGTGTCCGAAACCTTGCCCAGCAACAGCCGCCCCACATGCCCGCCGACGCCCGGCGTCGGAAAACCATCCAGGTCCTCATAGGGGACGACAGTCGCGTCGGTAACATCGTCGGCCAGGGGCCCGAGGCCCGAACCCAGCACGATGCCGACGCGGGGTTTCAGCCCGCCCGAACGTTTGCCCAGCAGTTCCACGTTTCGCGCGATATCCTGGTTAATGGTCATGCAAGATTCTCCGGCCCGAAGGAAAGCGGCAACAATTCGCCCAGCGTCACCGTGCGGCGCAACTCGTCAGGCGAACAGATATGGATCGGCGCATCGTCGGTGGCGAATTCGCGGATCCGCTGGCGGCAACCGCCGCAGGGCGTAACCAGCCCCTCGCCGCCGCCCATGACCAGCACCTCAACGATTTTCGATTCCCCGTCCATGACCATCGCGGCGATGGCCGAGGTCTCGGCGCAGCAGCCTTCCGGATAGGCCGCGTTCTCGACGTTACAGCCCGCATAAAGTCGCCCGTTCGCGCCCTTCACAACGGCCCCGACACGAAAGCGGGAATAGGGCGCGTGGGCCTTTGCCATGGCCCCCCGCGCCAGTTCGAACATCGCCTTATCCATCTCACCGCTCCTTCACATAGGGCACGCCGATCGCCCTGGGCGCCATCGCCGTGCCGATGAACCCGGCCAACAGAACCACCGTCAGCACATAGGGCAAGGCCTGGATGAACTGTACCGGGATCTCGCCGACACCGGGGAGGTCGACGCCCTGCAGGCGGATCGTGACCGCATCCAGGAACCCGAACATCAGACAAGCGCCCATCGCCTGCCAGGGACGCCACTTGCCGAAAATCATCGCCGCCAGCGCGATATAGCCCTGGCCCGCCGACATCTCGCGCCCGAAGGCGGCGTTTTGCGCGATCGACAGATAGGTGCCGCCGATCCCGACCAGAAAGCCACCGATCAGGATCGCCCTGTAGCGCAGCAAGGTGACGGAAATGCCGGCGGTGTCCACCGCATGGGGATTTTCGCCGACCGCGCGCAGGCGCAGCCCGAAACGCGTACGGTAGACCACCCACCAGGTCAGCGGAACCGCGGCCAGCGCCACATAGACCAGCAAATTATGGCCGCTGATCAGTTCCGCATAAACCGGCCCCAGCACCGGCACGCCCCTTAGAGTATCGGCCAGCGGCAGGGTAATCGGCATGAAGCGGGCGCTGGCGTCCAGGCTGGGGGTCTGCCCGCCCTGCCCGAACCAGGCGTTGCCCAGCACCACGGTCAGGCCGGATACCATGAAATTGATCGCCACCGCGCTGACCACCTGATTACCGCGATGGGTCACGCAGGCGAAAGCATGAATGGCGGCCAGCGACACCGACACCGCGATACCCGCCATCAGCGCCAGCCAGGCCGACCCGGTGATCGCCGCGATACAGCCGGCCGCGAAGGCCGAGGCCAGCAGCTTGCCCTCCAGCGAGATATCGATAACGCCCGAGCGTTCCGAGAACAGCCCCGCCATGGCGCAGAAGATCAGCGGCGTGGCCACGCGCAACGTCGCGTCCCCAACCGCCAGGATCGTGTAGAAGGTCTCACCCATGGCCGTCGCCCTCCGCCGAAGCCGCAACGGCGCCGAACCGCAATGCAAGCCACCGCCAGGCGCGCTCCAGCGTGCCGCGCATCATATAGGCCAGGGCGCCGGAAAACAGGATGATCAGCCCCTGGATCGCCGTCGTCATCTCGCGGCTGATGCGGGGCAGTTCAAAGGCCAGTTCCGCGCCACCCTGATAGAGCACCCCGAACAGGAAGCTCGCCAGGATAATGCCCACCGGGTGATTGCGCCCCATCAGGGCGACCGCGATCCCGGCGAATCCATTACCGGCGGTGAAGTTCAGGATCAGCCTGTGCTGCACCCCCATGACCTCGTTGACCGCGACGAGCCCCGCCAGCATGCCGGATATGCACATGGTGGCGACGATCAGGCGGCGCGTACGAATGCCGGCATAAATCGCGGCGTTCGGATTATGCCCGGCGGCGCGTATCTCATAGCCCCAGGGCGTGCGCCACAGGAAGGCCCAGACCCCGACCGACGCCGCCAGCGCCAGTATCAGGGACAGGTTCAACGGCGAGCGCGCCACCTCGATCCCGAACCAGCCCAGCACCTCATGCATCTGCGGCAACAGGGCGGCCTCGGCGAAGGGACGTGTCTCGGGTGACATCTGGCCCGGCATGATCAGGATATTGACCAGCAGATAAACCATCAGCGCCGAGGCAATGAAGTTGAACATGATCGTGGTGATAACGATATGGCTGCCGCGATAGGCCTGCAGCCAGGCCGGGATGAAGGCCCAGGCCGCCCCGAACAGCCCCGCCGCAACGATGCCGATGGGAATCAACAGCCATCCCGGCAGGATCGAATCGAGGGCCAGGAACGCCACCCCCACCCCCAGCCCGCCGATATAGGCCTGCCCCTCGCCGCCGATATTGAACAGGCCGGCATGGAAGGCCACCGCCACCGCCAGGCCGGTGAAGATGAAGTTGGTCGTGTAATAGAGGGTATAGCCCAGCGCTTCCTCGTACCCGAAGGCGCCGATCAGCAGCCATCGCACGGCCTCAAACGGATTTTCGCCGACCAGCAGGACGATCAGCCCCGAGGCAATCAGCGCCATGCAAAGATTAATCGCCGGCAGAACGCCTACATCGACCCAGCGGGGCAGCGGCACGTAGGGCGCGGGGGAACTCATAATTGCGCTTCTTCCACGACCCGGTCGCCGGCGCCCTGATGTGCGTTGGCCATCATCAGGCCGAGCGTGCGCTCGTCGGTCGTGCGGCCATCGACCTCGCCGACGATGCGGCCCTCGAACATCACCAGGACCCGGTCGGCCAGCGACATGACCTCGTCCAGTTCCACCGAAACCAGCAGGATCGCGCACCCGGCGTCGCGATATTCGCGCAGTTCCCGATGGATGAATTCGATGGCGCCGATATCGACGCCGCGCGTCGGCTGGCCGACCAGCAGGATATCGGGATGGCGTGCAAGCTCGCGCGCCAGGATCAGCCTCTGCTGGTTACCGCCGGAAAGGTTGGCCGAGCGCAGGTTGGGGTCGCGCGGACGCACGTCGAATTCGTCCATCAGCTCGCGGCAATGCCCGGAAAGACGATCCATGCGGTAAAACATGCGGTCCACGAAGGACGGATCGCGCTGATACCCCAGGATCGCGGACTCGGACGCCAGGAAATCCTTGATCAGGCCCAGCTTGATCCGGTCCTCGGGAACATGGGCGATGCCAAGCTGCCGCATGACCTTCGGATTCGCGGGATGGTCCGGCGAAAAGGCTCGGCCCATGGCCTCGAATCCGCCGCTATCCATGGGCATGATCCCGGCCAGCGCCAGCAGCAGTTCGCCCTGCCCATTGCCGGACACGCCGGCGATGCAAACGATCTCGCCGGCCCGGACCTCGAAACTCACATTATCGACACGCGCAACATCCCGCGCGTCGCGGACCGTCAGGCCCGCCACCTTCAGCGCCACTTTGCCGGGTTCGCGCGCCTCGCCCCGCTCACCCCCGCGGACCTTGCGGCCGACCATCAGTTCGGCGAGTTCTTCTTCGCTGGTATCCACCGTGCGGCGCACCGCCACGATCGCGCCGGCGCGCATCACCGATACGGAATCGGTCACCGCCATAATCTCGCGCAGCTTATGGGTGATCAGGATAATGGTCGTGCCGCGCTCTTTCAGCGCTACGAGAATGCGGAAAAGCTGCTTCGCCTCCCGCGGGGTCAGCACGCCAGTGGGCTCGTCGAGAACCAATACCTCGGCGCCGCGAAACAGCGCCTTCAGGATTTCCACGCGCTGCAACTGTCCGACCGGCAGGTCGCTCGCCACCGCGTCCTGGTCGACCGTCAGGTCGTATTCCTCCGCCAGACGGGCCAGGTCGGCGCGCGCCTTTTCAAGCGAAGATTTAATCAGCGCCCCTTCCTCCGCCCCGAGCACGACATTCTCAAGCACGGTGAAATTATCGACCAGCATGAAATGCTGGTGGACCATGCCGATGCCGTGGTCGATGGCGTCGCGGGACGACCGGATGCGGACCGGCTTTCCGTTGACCAGAATTTCGCCGGAATCCGCTTCGTAAAATCCATACAGAATGCTCAGCAGGGTCGATTTCCCGGCGCCGTTTTCGCCGACGATGCCGTGAATTTCACCCTTGGGGATGCCGAGACTTACCGCGCGGTTGGCCTGAACCTCGCCAAACGCCTTGCTGATGTCCCTGAATTCGATAGCCGGCGGTGGGGACGGCGCGGCCACCGCCGCCCCGTTCCCCGTTGCCGTCACATCTTTCGTCATGCGGACGTGGCCCGCTTAGTAGGTGCAGGCACTGTCGGCCATATAGTCGTGAACCTTGATCTTGCCGGCGATGATATCGGCGCGCGCCGCGTCGACGGCTTTCTTCATATCGTCGGTAATCAACGCCGCGTTATGCTCGTCCAGTGACCAGCCCACGCCATCGTCAGCCAGGCCCATAACCTTGATGCCGCCCTTCCAGGTGCCGTTCTTGGCTTCCATGAAGGTCGTGTAGGCGGCCACGTCGACGCGCTTGAGCATCGAAGTCAGCATGGTCCCCGGATGCATGTAGTTCTGGTTTGAATCGACGCCGATGGCCAGCTTGCCCGCGTCCTTGGCTGCCTGATAGACGCCGACGCCGGTGCCGCCGGCCGCCGCGTAGACCACATCGACGCCACGATCGAACTGGCTGCGGGTCAACTCGGCGCCACGGCCCGGGTCGTTCCAGGCCGACGGGGTCGATCCGGTCATGTTCTGGATCACCTCGGCCTTGGCGTTGACATGCTTGACGCCCTGCTCGTAACCGCAGGCGAAGCGGCGGATCAGCGGGATATCCATGCCGCCGACGAATCCGACCTTGTCGGTCTTGGTCGCCATCGCGGCCAGCATGCCGACCAGGAACGATCCCTCATGCTCGTTGAACAGGATCGCCTGCACGTTGGGCGCC
>JADFVY010000370.1 GCA_015222795.1 Pseudomonadota bacterium
CAGGTTATCGCCGGTGTTTTTCTCCTCGAACATGGAGAGCGGCGCGAGTTGGCTGTAGCGCAGATTGCGCTTCAGATACGCGTCGCCGCCACCGGCCGCCAGCGCCGCCTCGTCGCCGCCCTTGGTCCAGACGCGCCGGCCCTTCTTGCCCATGACGATGACGGTGCCGGTGTCCTGGCACATGGGCAGCACGCCGCCGGCCGAGATATTGGCGTTCTTCAGGAAGTCGTAAGCGACGAACCGGTCGTTCGGCGAGGCCTCCGGGTCCTCCAGGATATTGGCGAGCTGTTGCAGATGGCCCGGGCGCAGCAGGTGGTTGATATCGATAAAGGCCTGCTCGGCCAGCAGCCGCAGCCCTTCCGCCTCCACCTTCAGGATTTCCTCGCCATCGAACTCGGCCACCGAGACATGATCGCCGGTCAGTTTCTTGTAAGGGGTGGTGTCCTCGTCCAGCGGGAACAGGCCGGTGTAATCGTCGCTCGCCATGGAATTCATCCTCTGTATCTCGTCATCAGGTCGCAGGGATAGCGCCACGTACCGATTCGCGTCCAGCCCCTTATTGTGCAGAATTAGTAAATCCTGTTTGCGTTGTATATCAGTAATATGGCCGTCAACGTTGCTCGGGGAAGAACATTGGTGCAATCTGGCGAGAATGAAAGATGGGACGCAATGCAAAACGACCTTATAGGAGTTGGCCTCTACACGGTTCCCGAGACCGCTCGCCTGACCGGTGTGTCGTCGACGAGGATACGTCGTTGGCTGGGCGGATACCATTACAGGTATCGCGGGGAGGACAAATGGTCCGAGCCGCTCTGGCATTCTCAGCTCCCGGAATTCGACGGCGTTTTGTCGTTGGGATTCAGAGATTTGGCGGAAATCAGGGTTGTCGATTCCCTCATCCAGGCAAGGCTGTCCTTGCGGACGGTTCGGACCGCGATGATCCGGGCGCGGGAAATTCTGCATGACGAGCGACCATTTACAACCGCGGAATTCAGGACGGATGGCAGATCCATCTTCCTGGAAATAGCCCAGCAGGCGGACGATCCTGTCCTGCTTGACCTTCTGAAAAATCAGTACGGGATGAAGCGGGTTATCGAACCCAGTTTCAAAAATCTTGATTATGAAGACGATGTCGCCGTCAGATGGTGGCCTATGTCCCACAAGCATCAGGTTGTTATCGACCCCAAACGCAATTTCGGCGCGCCCATAGTCGATGAGGGCAGCGTCTCGACATCGGTCCTGGCGGGAGCCGTCGTGGCGGAGGGTTCCATCAAGGCTGTTGCCCGATATTACAATGTCAAAGAGCGCGCTATCCGGGATGCAGTATTATTTGAGGAAAAACTCGCCGCTTGAAACTTCTGGTAGATCATAATATTTCGCCTTATCTGGCACGTGCCGTCGGGGTCGTCGTCGAGCCGGATGGCCATACGGTGATAGCTCTCAAGGATAAGTTTTCCCCTGATGCGACTGACGAGACATGGATAGAAACGCTAGGCCGTGAGGGTGGCTGGGCGGTCTTGACCGATGACCACCGGATCAGAAAAAATCCCGCTGAACGTGCCGCCTGGCGGTCTGCGCGCCTCAAAGGGTTTTTCCTTGCACCTGGTTGGCGAAAGTTCAATACGATCCAAAAGACAGGCCGTTTGCTGCTTTGGTGGCCTCGTTTGGTTGACGCCGATAAGCAGTTTGCCGAAGGAGCAGTCGTCGAGTTGCCGATTGGTCCCGGGAGCAGATTCAGGCCCTATATGATTTAATTTTCTGACGCCCGCCAAGAGGTCCGCGACAATGCCGTTGCCCAGCATACTGGAAGGGAAGCTGCGGATTCCCGTGATTGCCGCGCCGATGTTCCTGGTTTCCGGGCCGGAACTTGTGATCGAGGCCTGCAAGGCGGGCGTGCTGGGAACACTGCCCGCCGCCAACGCGAGGCCCGCCAGCGAGTTTTCGGTCTGGCTGGACCGGATCGAGGCGGCCCTGGCAGACGCGCCCGACGCCGCGCCATACGGCGTCAATATCTCCGTCCACCGCACCAACGAGCGCTTCGACGAGGACATGGAGACCATCATCCGCCATAAGGCGCCCGTGGTCATCACCATCCTGGGCAAGCCGGACAAGGTGGTTCAGGCCGTGCATGGTTATGGCGGTATCGTGCTGCATGACGCGGCTACCGAGCGCCACGCCCGCAACGCCATGGCCGCCGGGGTCGACGGCATTATCGCGCTGGCCGGTGGGGCAGGGGGCCATACCGGATGGCAGAATCCGTTCTCGCTGGTGCGCGAGATCCGCCGTTTCTGGGACGGCTGCCTGATCCTCGCCGGCGCGATCTCCGATGGCTACGGGGTGCGCGCGGCCGAGGTGCTGGGCGCGGACATGGCCTACATGGGCACGAGATTCGCCGCGACGGCCGAATCCCTGGCCGCGCCGGAATACAAACGGATGATGGTGGAGAGCCGCGCCGGCGACATCCTGCTGACCGACCGCCTGACCGGCATCAACGCCAACTACATGCGCGCCAGCCTGGAGGCCGCCGGCTTCGACATCGACAAACTGCTGGCGGGAGACGCCCCCGCCCCGTCGGAAGTGCTGGAATCGGTGAAGGCCTGGCGAGACCTATGGAGTGCCGGCCACGGCGTATCGCTGATCGACGACGTGCCGAGAACGACGGACCTGGTGGCGCGGCTGGAGGCGGAGTATAGGGCGGCCGCCGTTCGCTAGGCGCGCGACGCCCAGGGCAGCCCGTCGATCCGGGCCAGCGCCTGACAGAGCGTCTTCGCCTCTTCGCGCGACAGCGACGGCAAGGGCGCTAGCGTGCGCAGCCAGGCCTCGTCGCCCTTCTGGCCGGCCAGCGCGGCCTTGATGGCCGGCACCACGGGGTAGGCCAGAATTTCCGCCAGCAGGGCGTCGATGCGTGGATCGTGCTTGCCCGTGACCAGCCCGCCGACCAGACTTGGGTCCAGATTGGCGATGCCGCTGATCGCGCCGCTGCCGCCCAGTTGCACGGCCTGGGCCAGATGGTTTTCGTGGCCGACCAGGATCGTCAGGTCCTTGTGTTCGGCCAGCAGCGCCACGGTGGCCTCCCACTCGCCGCCGCTGTCCTTAACCCCGGCGATTACCTCGGGAAAGGCGGTGCGCAGCCGGGATACAAGTTCCGGTTCTATGCGTGCGCCGGTAAGGGGGGGGATGTTGTAGAGCAATACGTCGCGGCAGCCGCCGCCGGCCTTCTCGAAGACCTCCGCATACCAGCGGTACAGCCCCTCGACGTCCGGCTCGGTGAAATAAAATGGCGGACAGAGCAGGATCCCGGCGCAACCCGCGTCGAAGGCCCGGCGCGCGAACCAGGCCGCGTCGTCGCTGGCCGGGCCGTAGATGCATTCGACGATCTGGCCCGACGCTATTCCCCCGGCCGCCATGCGTTCGAACAGTTCGGCGCGCGCCCGCGTGCCGATCGATGCGCCCTCGCCGGTGGTGCCGAAGGCGGTGACGGTTTTCATGCCGCCATCCAGCAGGCCGCTTGCATGGGCGGTAAAGCGAGGCCAATCGATGTCGCCCTTTGCGTCGAACGGGGTGGCAAGCGCGGCGCTCAGCCCGATAAGCTGGCGCATGGGATGGCCGGACTCAGGTTGCGGTGACATTGTCGGTCTCCAATAGCTGGCGCAGCCGGGCCAGGTCGGGCGGCTCCATGCCGCTAAATATGTGGAAGGCCTGGACGCCCTGGTGGAAATAAAGCTCGTAGCCGCTCATGAAATCCAGTCCGGCGGCAATCGCGTCGGCCCGGAACTGCGTTTCCAACGGTGTATAAACGGCATCGAAGGCCCAGAGTTGGCCGCCCAAAACTTCGGCCGGAATCGCCGAGCCGGGATTTCCGGTCATGCCGAGCGGGGTGCAGTTGATTATGCCGTCGGCGTTTTGGGCCGCCGTCGAAACATCCGCGCATGCGACCGCGTCGGGGACTGCCGCCGCAAGCCTGTCGGCCTTGGCCATGTCTTGGTCGGTTATCCTGATTTCCGCGGCGCCAAGGGTGGCCAGCGCGAAGGCGATGGCGCGTCCGACGCCGCCGGCGCCGATCAGCGCTACCTCGCCCGGCGTCACGGCCCCGAAGGTCTCGCGCCAGGCCGCGATGAAGCCGGAATAATCGGTGTTGTGGCCGGCGGGGCCGGCATCCTCGAAAAGCACCGTGTTCACCGCGCCGATCTCGCGCGTCTGAATGTCGTCGATGCGAACCATGCCGGCCGCCACCTCCTTGTATGGATAGGTGACGTTGACGCCGCGCCGGGATCCATCGGCGCATGATTGGAACAGGGTTTCGAAATCCATGCCTGTCTCGCGCGGGACCAACAGTTCGTAACTGACGTCCAGCCCGCAAAGTTGGCCGGCGATCCGGTGCAGGTCGGGCGAGCGCGAGGCCGCGATATTATCGCCGATCAGGCCCAATCTGATTCCGGTCATCCCTGATAGCCGAACTGGCGCGGCAGCCACAGGGAGATATCGGGGATCAGCACCATCGCCGCCAGCGCGAACAGCAACACGGCCAGGAACGGCAAGACCTCGCGGATGATGTCGCGCAGCGGTATTCCGGTGGCGCCATTGATGACGAACAGCAATATACCGTAGGGCGGCGTAATCAGCCCGATCATCGTGTTGACCACCACCACCACGCCGAAATGCACCAGATCGATGCCCAGCAGCCCGCATGCGGGGATAAACAGCGGCACGATGACCAGGATGATCGTCGTCGCATCCAGGATGCAGCCCAGCACCAGCAGCAGCAGATTGATGGAGACCAGGAACATAAGAGGCGACACGTCGATGCCTTGCAGCGCGCCGGCCACCGTGCCGGGGATGTTCTCGCTGGCCACGATATAGTTCAGGATCATCGCGCCACCGATGACCAGTCCGATGGCCGCCGAGGATCGGGCGCTGTTCGACAGAATCTCATACAGCGCGCGGAAAGTAAGCGCCCGGTAAAACACCGCCGCCAGTATCAACGCATAAGCCGCCGCCACGGCCGCGGCCTCGGTTGGCGTCGTCGCCCCGCCATAAATCCCGGTCAACAGGATGACCGGCAGCATCAGCGCCGGGAAGGCGTTGAGGGTAATTCCAGGGATGCGCTTCAGCGGCACGGATTCTTCCACCACGAAGCCGCGCTTGCGGGCGAGAAAGAAGATCATCGTCATCAGCGCCAGCGCCATCAGCAGGCCCGGAACCACGCCGGCAAGGAACAGATAGCCGATTGAGGCGTCGGAAATCAGCGCATACATAACCATCGGAATCGACGGCGGAATGATCGGGCCGATGGTCGCCGAGGCGGCCGTGATCGCGGCGGCGAACCCGGGGGTATAACGGCCGTTTTTGGTCATCATCTGGATGACGATTTTGCCGATGCCGGCGGCGTCGGCGATGGCCGATCCCGACATGCCCGAGAAGATCACGCTGGCGACCACGTTCACATAACCAAGCCCGCCGCGAAACCGGCCGACAATGGCGACGCAGAATCTCAACAGCCGGTCGCTGATACTGCCCGCGTTCATGATATTGGCGGCGACAATGAACAGCGGCACCGCCAGCAGGATGAAACTTTCGTAAAGCCCCTGGATGATCTGTTCCGAAACCAGGCCCGGATCGTGTCCCCGGACTGCCAGATAGACGCCCGCGCCCACGATCATCGCCAGCGCGATCGGCGCGCCGATGGCGGCCAGCGTGAACAACACCGCCAGGCAGAGCAGGAAGGCGGTACTCATGAGGCGCTACTCATAAGGCTCTATCCCGTGGTTTTTGTCGTTAACGTCGGGGTCGATGCCACGGATCAGCTGGACCGTCCGCCAGCCGTAGCGCACGATAATCGCCACCGCGAAGATGCCGTAGACGCTGAACACATAGTCCAGGCGAATGTGCAGCATCGAACTCTTCTCGATCTTCATGAAGGTGACGTAATCGATGGTGCCGGCGAAGGACGCCGCGAACCCGACGGTAATCGCCACCGCCGCGATCAACGCGAAAACCCGGCGCACGCCGGGCCGGACGTGGGTGTAGAGGATGTCGAACTTCACATGGTCGCGGTCCTCGACCACGAAGGCCGAGCCCCAGAACACCACCCACAGCCAGGTCATCAGGCAGGCCTCCAGGGTCCAGCCCAGTGGATGGTTGATCACATAGCGGCTGAAAATCTGCAGCACGAACGAAAGAAACATGGCGGTGAGCAAGCCCACCGCCACGTTATCCGCCCGCCTATGCAACCAGGCGAGAGTTTTCTTCATGGGTCGGTTGGCCGGCTTATTTGATCGCGTTTACCCGCTCGACCATACCCTTGGGCCAGTCCTTCGATAAATCGGATTCCAGATACATCTTCTGGACCCGCGTGCGGAAAGCCTCGACGTTGGGGGTATAGACCTTCAGTCCCTCGCCCTTGAAGAACTCGACCAGGCTGGCCTCGTCGGCGAGCACGTCGCCGCCGATTTTCTCGACGGCGGCCTGGGCCGCGTCCATCATGGTTTTCTGCTGATCCGCCGACAGCCCGTCCCAGACCTTCTTGCTGAGGGACAGGAAGTTCATGTCCGCCAGATGCCCGGTCAGGACGATCTGCTTGGTGACCTCATAGAATTTCTTGTCCTTGTCGGTCGGCAGGGGGTTGTCCTGGCCGTCGATGGCGCCGGTCTGCAGGCCGGTATAGACCTCGGTAAAGGCCATCGGCGTCGGGTTGGCGCCCAGCGCCCTGCCCAGGAACTGCCAGGCGTCGGTGCCGGGCATGCGCAGCTTGACGCCGGCCAGATCCTCCGGTGTCATGATCTTCTTGTCGATCCGCAGGTTCAGCTGGCGGGTGCCGAAATACATCACCTTCAGCAGTTTGATGCCAAGCTGGTCCTCGACCATCTTGTACATTTCCGCGCCGATATCGCTGTTGAACACCTTTTGCTGATGGTCGGCGTCGCGCAGCAGATAGCCGGCGGTGAAGATCGACCAGGCGGGGATTTGCTTGGCGATTTCCTGCGCCGAGGTGACGCTCATCTCCAGATTGCCGCGCTGGATTGCCGCCAGTTCGGTGCCCTGCTTGAACAGGGTGGCGTTGTAATGCGGCTCGAAGGTCGCGAAACCCTTGACGCCGTCGGCGAAGACGGTCGCCAGCCCCTTCGACCGGTGGTCGGTATCGGTTGAGGGCGTCGAGAAACGCAGCGTAATATTCTCCGCCGCCCCGGCCTGGGGCGC
>JADFVY010000371.1 GCA_015222795.1 Pseudomonadota bacterium
GCTCTCCAAAGGAGCACTAGGCCTGGCCGCCGGCATTGCCCTGGCAGCAGGGCCGGCCTTGGCCGCCGACGTACCGAAAGGTCCAATGCCCGAGATCACCGACGAACTGGTGGCCGAGGGCAACGAGATTTATATTCAGCGCTGCAGCTTCTGCCACGGCCTGCTGGGCGATGGCGAGGGACCGGCCGCCCCTTACATGGATCCGCGCCCGCGCGATTTCACCCTGGGCACTTTCAAGTTCCGCACCACGGAGAGCGGTGAGCTTCCCCTGCCGACCGACCTGTTCCGCACCGTCAGCAGCGGGCTGTCGGGCACCGGAATGCAAGCGTTCGACGACAGCAAGATCAAGAACGGACTTTCGGAGCATCAGCGCTGGGCGGTGATTTCCTATGTCATGACCTTCGCGCCGGAATTCGAGGATCCAGAACTCGACCCGGCCCTGACCGGCATGGTCGTCAGTCTGCCGACCGAACGCGCGCCCTATAACGAAGCGACGATCGCCAAGGGCCAGGAAATCTTCGAGAAAGCCAAATGTTGGGAATGCCACGGCAAGCAGGGCCGCGGAAACGGTCAGAAGGCCTTCGACCGCAAGGATGACTGGGGCTTCCCGATCCGCATCCGCAACGTCACCCTGCCCTGGAAGATCAAGGGCGGCAACGAGGTCGAGGACATTTATATGCGCTTCTCGACCGGCATCAACGGCACGCCGATGCCCTCCTTCGCGAAGGCGTTGGATGAAGAGAAACGCTGGTATCTGGCGAACTTCATCAAGTCGCTGCAAGTCGAGCCGACCAGCCACCAGGTGCTGAAAGCGAAACGGGTTGAGGGCGATCTGCCCGAGGACGCCGCCGCCGACGCATGGACCCAGGCCGAACGGATGGACGTGCGTCTCACCGGCCAGGTCGTTGCCGCGCCGCGCTGGCAGAACCCCAGCATCGAGCTGATATCCATGCGCGCCGTAGAGAACGGCAGCGAGATCGCCTTCCTGCTGGAATGGGACGATCCGTTCGCCGACACCACCCACGACGAGGACCAGGAACTCGACATGCGGGAGATTCGCCAGGTAGGCGCCTACAATTCCTATGTCGAGGCCAACGACATGATCCCGCGGGCGCTGGAAACCTTCCGTGATTCTGTCGCGCTGCAGTTTCCGATGAAGCCGCCGGAGGGCACTAAGAAGCCGCATTTCCTGCGCGGCAACGCCTCCAACCCGGTTCAGCTATGGACCTGGAAGGCCGATACGAACGCCGCCGAGGAAAGCATCGCGCGCGGCTGGGCACGCCCGCCCAAGGCTCAGGCCGAGGAACAGCAACAGGTATCCTCCACCGCGAAATGGGAAGACGGCCGCTGGTATGTCGTGATGACACGCCCGCTGCTGACCGAAGACAAAAACGACGTGCAGTTTGTCGAGGGCAAGTTCATCCCGATGGCGCTTAACGCCTGGGACGGATCGAACGGTGAGCACGGCATCGTCATGAGCGTATCCACCTGGCAATACGTGCTGCTCGAGGCACCGACACCGAACAGTGTCTACCTGTACACCTTGCTGGCGGTTTTGCTGACCGGCGGGTTTGGATTCTGGATGGTGCGCCGGGCCAGCCGCATGGATGGCGGCCAGGAGGCGACCGCGGAATGAATGAGGGAACGACTAGAAGGAGTTTAAAATGATCCGAACAACATATACAGCAATGCTGGGAGCGTTGATCCTGGCGATATCGACGGGCGCCGCGCGTGCCGATGCGGCGGCCGGCGAAGAAACGTTCAAGGCCGGGGGCTGCGCGGGCTGCCACTACACTGACGGTCCCGCAAAAGAAAAAACCATAGACGACCAACTGGCCAAAAAAGGGCCGGAACTCTGGTATGCCGGTAGCAAGTTCCAGCAGGAATGGCTGCAGGCCTGGCTGGCCAAGCCGGATCCGATCCGCCCGATGGCCTACAACTCGCTGACCGAAAAGAACGCGGGCGACCACCCGGCGATTTCGGGCGACGACGCGGCCAACGTTACCGAATTTCTGATGGGGCTGACCTCCGACGCGGTCGAGGCCGGCAAGGTCAAGCCGAAGAAAAACCCCAAGGGCAGGCTGATTTTTACCAAAAAAATGCCCTGCAGCGGCTGTCATCAATATGAGAGCAAAAAGGGCCTGACCGGCGGGCTGATGGGCCCGACCCTGGTTGGCGCCGGCAAGCGGCTGAATCCCGACTGGATTCTCGCCTATCTGATGCAGCCCGAGGTGTTCAAGCCGGTGAAGATGATGCCGGTTTTCGTCGGAATTCTCCGCGAGAAGGACATGCAGAACGTCGCGGCCTACGTCGCGAACTTCAAGTGACCGGTATGACGGGAAGAAGGAAACAGGACATGACCAGACTGACAGCAATCGCAGCCCTGATCGCCTGCCTGGGCCTACTCGCCGCCGGTCCGGCGGCGGCCGAGGTGGACGGCGAAAAGGTCTTCAAATTTTACTGTGCCCAGTGCCATGGGCTGGAAGGCAAGGGGGACGGGCCGAACGTCTACAAGGACTTCCCCGTCAGCCCGCGCAATTTCACCAACGCGGCCGAGATGGACAAGC
>JADFVY010000372.1 GCA_015222795.1 Pseudomonadota bacterium
AGGACGCGCACGCCGCGCCCCTCCTCGCCCAGGATATTTTCCGCCGGCACCTCGCAATCCTCGAACACCAGCTCGCAGGTGTTCGACCCGCGCATGCCCAACTTGTCCAGCTTTTGTGCGGTCGAAAAACCGTTGAACCCCTTCTCGATCAGGAATGCGGTGATGCCCTTGCTGCCCGCCTCCGGGTCGGTCTTGGCGTAGACCACCAGCGTGTCGGCATCCGGCCCGTTGGTGATCCACATCTTGGTGCCGTTCAGGATGTAGCGGTCGCCCTTGCGTGTCGCCCGCAGCTTCATCGACACCACGTCGGAGCCCGCGCCCGGCTCGCTCATCGCCAGCGCGCCGACATGCTCGCCGGAAATCAGCTTGGGCAGATAGCGTTGTTTCTGATCCGCGTTGCCATTGCGGCTGATCTGGTTGACGCAAAGGTTCGAGTGCGCGCCGTAGCTCAGCCCCACGCTGGCGGATGCGCGGCTGATCTCCTCCATCGCCACCACATGCTCCAGATAGCCCATGGCGGCGCCGCCATATTCCTCATCCACCGTCACGCCCAGCAGCCCCATGGCGCCCATTTTCGGCCAGAGGTCCATTGGGAAGTCGTTGCTCCGGTCGATCGCATCGGCGCGCGGCGCGATCTCGGCGGCGGCAAAATTCGCCACCTGCTCGCGCAGCATGTCGGCGGTCTCGCCGAGGTCGAAATCGAAGGAAGCGGGGGCATTGGGTATGGACATTGCGTTCTCCGAAATTACCCGGCCGGCCGGTGCGGCGCGGCGTCAAGGCACATCATGGTTTGCAGGCCGGTGGCGCAGAGCGTTTCACGGCCCCCGTCCACGGCGAAAACGTCCGAGCGGGTGACGGTGAGCGTGCGGCCCGGACGCAGCACCTGGCCCCGCGCGATCAGACGCTCGCCCGTGGCCGGTGCTACGATATTCAGCTTGTATTCGACAGTCAGCACCGTCATCCCCGCCGGCATCAGCGAGAACGCCGCATAACCGCCCGCATTGTCGGCCAGTGTGCCGATCACGCCGCCATGGAAATAGCCATGCTGCTGCGACAGCCTCTCGTCATAACCCAGCCCGATCTCGGTCCGCCCCGCCTCGACCAACAGCAACTCTGCCCCCAGCGTATTCATGAAGGCCTGGCGCGCAAAACTGTCGCGCACGTCACGCTCGAAATCGGGATTGCGGGAGTCGAAGGCGGTCACGACGCCCTCCTTTCGCCCGACTTCAGATCGGCCAGCGTTTGTTCACACCGCGCCTCGATCTCGGCCATGTCGGCGAGCGTTTCGTCGATGTCGGCGCGTTGACGCTCCAGCGCGGTTCGGCGCTCGGCGATTTTGCCTATCAGATGGCGGAGCTGCCCGGCCTCGCCCGGCTCCGACTCGTACATGTCCAGGATTTCCCGGATTTCGGCGATACTGAATCCCAGCCGCTTGCCGCGCAGGATCAGCCGCAGCCGCACCCGCTCGCGCGGTCCATAGACCCGCTTCTGCCCGCGCCGTTCCGGCGACAACAGACCCTCGTCCTCGTAATAACGAATGGTCCGCGTCGTCACCCCAAACTCGCGCGCCAGAACGCCAATCGAGATTTCGTGGTTTCCCTGTCCATCAGCCATGAATCGGAGATTATCCGCAGTTTACGTAAACGTCAACTTCATGTTTCAATAAAAACATCCCTCCACCGTATCGCGTGCACGCCTGTAATCCCAACCTGTTAATGGCGCGGTGTGTAGCAAAGGCCCCTGAAAGGATTTACCGCGGAGGACGCAGAGGGCCGCGGAGAAGGCGCGGAGGTTTTTCTTTTTCCAAGGCTCCGGCCTCTCCGGTTTGACGGCGTCGCAATGTTAC
>JADFVY010000373.1 GCA_015222795.1 Pseudomonadota bacterium
GCATTGTTCTGGGTCGTGCTGGGTGGCGTGGCGGGCTATTGCCATGACCGCCTCGCCGGCGGGAGCGATGAGGAGCCCCGCGCTTGACGGACGAGATCGATCCCGCACCGTTTTGCCGCCGCATCATTCGCGCCGCCGACCGCGCCGCGCTGGCCACCACCGCCATCAAGGGCAAGGGCGGCGTTGGCGGGCCCTGGCCATACGCCTCGCTGGTGCTGACAACTTGCGACGGACAGGGGAACCCGCTGCTGCTGATTTCCGACCTTGCCGACCATACGCGAAACCTTCGCGCGGACCCCAGGGTCTCACTGCTGTATGACGGAACCGGCGGGCTCGACGAACCACTGACGGGACCGCGTATTACCCTGCAGGGCGAAGCCGAACAAGTCGAGGACGGCGCGCTTATGGATATTTATCTGGACCGCCACCCGTCCGCCAAAATCTACGCGGAATTCACTGATTTCCACCTGTTCCGCATACGCCCGCTACGCGCCCATCTGGTCGCCGGCTTCGGCCGAATTCACTGGGTCGAGGCGAACGACCTGCTGGAAACCGATTAAGCGCCAAAGACGCCCTGTGCCACCAGCAACACCACGGCATAGCGCGCCGCCTTGCCCACCCCGACAAGGATGACGAAGGGCAGAAACCGCACCCGCAGCACACCGGCGGCGAAGGTCAGCGGGTCGCCGACGACGGGCACCCAGGCAAACAGCAGCGACCATATGCCGTAATGCCGAAACCGTTCTCCCGCCCGCGATAACTGTTCGGCCGAGAAGGGAAACCAGCGCCGGCCGGCCCAGTGCAGGCAGAACCGCCCCAACGCCCAGTTCACCAACGCGCCCAGCGTATTGCCCAAGGTAGCAATCACAAACAGCAGGGCCATATCGAACCCGTCGGCGTTGCCCAGCGCCACCAGCACCGCCTCCGACGACAGTGGCAACAGCGTCGCGGCAAGGAAGGAAGTCAGGAACAGGCCGATATAGCCGCCCGATATCAGGTCGGCCTCGCTCATCGGATGCGATGAATCAACGGGGTGGGTTATCTGGGAGGGTCACGCCAATCATGCAGTCGCGGGTCACCAGCTTCGCCAACTCTTCCTCGCTCATGCCATCGGTCCCGTCGGGGCGCATCGGCAGCACCATGTAGCGAAGCTCAGCCGTGCTGTCATGGACGCGGACCTCGACGTCTTCCGGGATTTCGGTGCCGAATTCCGCCAGCACCGGGCGCGGCTCCCTGACCACGCGGCTGCGGTAGGCGCGCGATTTGTACCAGTCCGGCGGCAGCCCCAGCAACAGCCGCGGATAACAGGAACAGAGCGTGCAGACGATGACGTTATGGGTATCCGGCGTGTTTTCGACCGTCGTGATCGGGATGGTTCCGGCATCCACCCCCAACTCACCCGCGGCGGCGTTGGTATCGGCAAGCAACCGTTCCTTGAAGGCCGGATCAACCCAGGCGCGGGTCACGACCTTCGCGCCGTCGCCGGGATTGCGGGAGTCGATATCTTCCAGCGTGCGGCGAAACTCGTCACCGGTGAAGATGCCTTTCTCCATCAGCAGCTCGCCAACCGCCAACTCCAGCAGTTGGTGATGGGTCAGGGGTGTGTCCTCGACATCCGGCTGGAACGGATGGGGTTGGCCATGAGGATGGGAATGCCCGTGCGAATCGCTCATGCCGCTTCCTCCCCGGCCGGTTCCAGCCAATTTTCATATATGTCCACGACAACTGAATCCTGCGGCGGGCCTGCATAATCGGTCCAGACGTCGCCCTGGCGGAACCGCACGCGGTATACCGTCAAGCCGGGGCCGTCGTAACGGCCGTAGGCCAGTTCTTCCGGGTTGCCCAGTTCACCGGCTATATCGTGCACTTCGCCGGCGCAACCACGCAGGTACCAGGGTGCACGCACGTGACCCGGGGGCCAGGCGCGCCGAATGCGGACAGGGGCGCCAACGGGGAAGCGAGGGGTGCTCATGCCTTGCCACCCTTCGCACGTTCGGCCTCGTGCCGCGCCTCGACCTCGGCCATTTTGCGGCCCAACTCGTCGATGGTGATAACGCCCTTCTCAATCAGCAGATTGGAAATCGAGGCGATCCAGCGCTCGTAATAATTCAGCTCTTCATAGGCGTCCGGCCCAAGATCCTCGATGCCGCGCCGCAATTCGTCCAGAACCAGAATGCGGCGTTTCGGGTCGGACAGCAGGCGCAGGATCGTATCCACCCGCTTTTCCCACGGCGCGTGATCATGCCCGGCCCGGTCCACCGGCCCCGCCTTCATGCCGCCCATATCGTGATGGCGGCGCATATCGGGATTTCTATCTGTTGTCATGGCTTGAGTATGCGTCATGCCCACGCCGGGACGCAAGACCGCTCATGGTAATTTAGAAATATACGCTGTCCCTCGAAGAGGCACATACCAATCCCCAAAATGGTTGCAACAAACACTACTTTATGAGAGTATCTAACTATAAAGTGAGGGGGATCGGGAGTAAGTCACGCGGGCAGTGCAAATGAACCATTTGCACACTTACTTCTTTCCCAGTAAATAAACCGTTCGCAGGAAGCAAGAGTATGCTGGCCGCCACCTCTATTGGCATGTCGTTGGAAATTACCGACGCGCGATTGCGCCGCCTTTACGATTACTGGAATGCCATGCGTGGTGAGCGCGCGATGCCATTGCGGCGCGACATCAACCCGGTGGACATTCCAGACCTGCTCGGGTTTGTGAACATTTTCGAGGTGCAGGAAGGACCGCGCGACTTCAAGGTTCGCCTCAACGGCAGCGAAGTCGCCGAAATGCTGGGCCGTGATATCACCGGTAAATACTGCTCCACCGTGATCTCGGGCCCGGACGCCGTTCGTTGCAAGATGGCCTTCGATATATGCGTGGATCGATGCAGCCCCGCGATCGTCGAGACATCGCTGGCATTTTGCGACAAACCTTACATAGCCCA
>JADFVY010000374.1 GCA_015222795.1 Pseudomonadota bacterium
GGCTTCGGCCGCCATGGGCGCCGCCGTTTGCATGGGCGCGGCATGCGCGACCATCTGGGGCGCGGCGGCCACGACATTGGTTTGTTTGGAAAGTCGTAGCGTGCTGTCGCCCTGTTTCAGCTCTACCTCGGTAAGGCCGGTGTTTGACATGATTTCGGCGATCTCGCCGATCAACTTGCTGTCGAAGTCGGTTGTCTTCTTTGGTGGCATGTTTGTCCTGCTGTTCAGTCTAGAATTTCGATCATGGCGTCCAGGGCCAGACTATAGCCCTTCGCGCCGAAGCCGCAAATAACGCCTTTCGCCAGCGGCGAAAGCCAGGAATGATGGCGGAATTCCTCGCGCGCGAAAACGTTTGAAAGATGGAGTTCGATGAAGGGAACCTCGGCGGCCACCAGCGCGTCGGGAATCGCGATGGAGGTGTGGGTGTAGGCCCCGGCGTTCAGGATGATACCGGCCTGCGTTCCGCGGGCCTCCTGAATCCAGGTAACCAGTTCGCCCTCCAGGTTCGATTGGCGGCAGGTCACGGCA
Organism: Pseudomonadota bacterium; assembly: GCA_015222795.1. Lineage (GTDB taxonomy): Bacteria > Pseudomonadota > Alphaproteobacteria > UBA8366 > JADFVY01 > JADFVY01. The sequence goes on from JADFVY010000374.1 coordinate 529, forward strand.
AAACTCAGCGCCGCGCCATGCGCCGCGCAGGCGGCCTCGATATCGGCCAGCGTCGTGCTGCCGTAGATCGCCGGCTCACGGGTTCCCAACATATTCAGATTGGGGCCATTTAGCACCAGAATGTTCTTCTGTCCGGACAAGGCCGAATCCCCCGAAATTACCATTGCGCCCTTATACCATGCTGTACGCGCGGCGCAATCGCCTGAGAGTCTGGCCAGCGCCGTCAGCATCAGGGCCCGTGAATTTTTCGGCTATCGACTATTTCGCGGACGTAAAGAAGGATTACCACAGAGGCACAGAGAGGCCGTGCGGGTCGTCGTAAAGCGTCTCACTTGTTCAGGCGGTTCAAGAATCCGGGGATATGGGGATAAGAAGGGAGATGAGGGGAGAAAATTAAATATTGAGACTGCTCCCTTCATCTCCCTTCTTATCCCCATATCCCCCTGGACTATAAGCGCTGCGCGCGGCAGGGCCTCGCCGGGTTACCGCGACAGGATTCCAGAGCCCTCTGTGTCTCTGTTCTCTAATCGCATGTTTGATGTCAAGCTCTGGGGGCGGGGTAGATATAGCGGATATTGAAAACGCGGCGTATTTTTGAAACCGAATATAATAAGCATTCATATTATATTGACTCGCTTTATTAGTAAGTATGCTTAACGAATACCTCTGAAACCCGCGGAAAACGTCTTTGTATGGGGTTGTTTTACAGCTTTCGCCGGTTTCCCCCCGCCGGGCGGTGGCGGTGGCGGTGGCGGTGAAATCCCTGCATTCAGCTTAACCCCGGCTTTACCCCTGAAATGATAGGTTTGCGAAATTCTTGCCGTGGGGGCCGAATCCGGGACAACCGGGCCGGCCGCTGCTGTATGCCTGGAAGGTGGAGCCTTCGCTTTAACATGACTGAACTGATTCAACCGGATCACAAGGTGGAATTGCGCCTGCGCCGCCGCATGAAGCAGGTGGCGGTGGCATTCGCCGTGACCGTCCTGCTGGCGATTTCGGGTTTATTCTTTGGCTTCGGATATCTTGGAGAAGTTACCCATGTGCGGATTGAGGCCGCGCGCGCCGCCGAGTTGATCTCGTTGCGGGCCCGGGTGGATCCCACTGGTTGGGCGCTGGACACGAAACAACTGGACAAGACTCTCCAAACGATACACGGCGAAAACTACACGGTTTGGTATGAAGTTCTGGACTGGAACGGCGCCGTCATCTCGAGTGGCGGTGAATATCCCGGCCCGTTCGTTGCCGCCGGTGTCGCCGACATCATCGATGGCGCGGCGGTGGTTGGCGCCGTGCGTATTGCGGGACGTCCGCACGGCCTTTTCCAGTTTGCCAGCCTGGGCCTGCTGCTGGGGCTGGTCTTGTCGGGCTGTGTCATATTCATACTGTGGGTCCTGCCGGTCCGCGCGCTGGATACCGCCCTCGGGCGAACCGAAAGCTACCGTATCGCGCTGGAGGCCCGGATCTCCGAGCTGGAACTGACCCAGGATATGCTTGAAAGGCAGGGGGCGGAACTCAGCCAGACCGCCGACAGCCTCTTCCATGCGCGCGATCAGGAGCAAAAGGCCAACAAGGCCAAATCGGAATTTCTCGCCAATATGAGCCACGAATTGCGGACGCCATTAAACTCGATCATCGGGTTTTCGGAAATGGTCAAACTGCAGGCGATCGGGCCGGTCGAGAATGAACGATATCTGGAATATGCCGGCCATATCTACAGCTCGGGCAACCATCTGCTCGAACTTATCAACGACATGCTGGACCTGGCCAAAGTGGAATCCGGCAAGCTGGAACTGGAGGAAGAAGTCGTCGACTTCGCCGAATTGTATGAAGGCTGCCGAAGCCTGCTGGAACATCGAATCTCCGGCGATGGACTGCGGTTGGCCCTGGTATTGCCGAGCGACCCGCCACTGTTGCTGGCGGATAAGCGAAAAATGCGGCAAATCCTGTTCAATCTGTTGTCCAACGCCATAAAACATACGCCCAGAGGTGGCAGTATCACGACGTCAATCCAGACCTACCCGAAAGTCGGATTCGTTTTCAATATAGCCGATACGGGCAAGGGCATGGCACCGGAGGATATTCCCAAGGCGCTGGAACCGTTCGGGCAAGTGGGCGACCCGCTGGTCAGCGACGATATCGGTACCGGATTGGGATTGCCGCTTACCAAGGCCCTGGTCGAACTTCATGGCGGTACCATCGGGCTGGCCAGTTTGCCTGGCGTGGGCACGACGGCGACGGTAAAATTCCCTGCCAGCCGGATTTTTCTGACCGGCGGGGAAGTGAAACAGGCGAAAGCTTAACTGTCTCGCCGGTTAATCGGGTATGCCCCGGCATCGCCACGCAAGGGCTGCAGCAACAGCCGGTCCAGCCACAATTCACGGGGCTCGCGAAACTGTTCGATGCCGATGGTCATGGCGTCGTGGCCGGCGGCGGGCTGGGCGCGGTAAGTACCGAACAGCCGGTCCCAGACCGACAGGTTGAAGCCGAAATTGCTGTTGGTCTCGTTCGGCAGGACCGAATGGTGGACCCGGTGCATGTCGGGCGTTACCACGAACATTCGCAAAATAGCGTCCAGCCCCAGCGGGAGTTTCGCGTTGGCGTGGTTGAACATCGCCATGCCGTTCAGCAGCGCCTCGAACACCAGCACGGCCGCCGCCGAGGGGCCGAGCGCCGCGATGACCATGAGCTTGATGCCCATGGAGAGCAGGATTTCGATGGGATGGAACCGGGCGCCGGTGGTGACGTCGAAATCCAGATCCTGGTGATGCATGCGATGCAGCCGCCATAACAGCGGCGCCGCGTGGAACAGCACATGCTGAAGATAAATGACAAGGTCCAGAACGATGATGGCGATCAGGAACTCGATCCAGCCCGGCAGGCCGAACAGTCCCAACAGGCCCAGTCCGCCGCCATGGATGCCCGCCGCGAATTCGATCGCCGCCACGGGGAAGAGGACTCTCAGAATTACGCTGTTCAATATGACGATACCGATATTACTGGGCCAGCGCGCCAGCCGCCCATGGGATCGCGCGCGGCGCGGCGCCAGGGCCTCCCAGACAGCCATGGTCGTGAAAACACCCAGGAAGATTGAAAGCCGGATGGTCTGTTCGTTGGCAAGCAGGAATTCGTCCATTGTCTTCTCGATCCCGGTTTCAGAGTCTGGCCCGAAATATGTTGCTGTTTTCATTGGCGTTCGCCGAGTCGAATGTTAGGCGCGGCCCGCGGGGCGATGCCTCGCATCGGACAAGGGACGCAACGCGGCAGTTGGCCGGCGAACGCCAACCCGTTGGGCAGGCTTGTGTTTCCCTCCGGACAGCGTCGAAGGCCACTTGCGATGCCCGGCATCGCGGCGCGACCTTCTCCTAACCGGAGGAAAACACAAGCCTGTGAAAACAACAACATATTCCGGGCCA
>JADFVY010000375.1 GCA_015222795.1 Pseudomonadota bacterium
GCGATGCCTCGCATCGGCCAAGGGACGCAACGCGGCAGTCGGCCGGCGAACGCCAATGAAAACAGCAACATATTCCGGGCCAGGCTCTAATGGCCGGCCAACCGTTCACGCATCGGGCCTTCCTCGCCATATTCCTGCAAGCGAACCATATCCTCGACGAGGACGCGGTTTCCATCCGTCGTGATACCCTGGCCGCGCAGGCGAGCGAAGGCCCGCGACAGGCTCTCGGGTTTCATGCCCAGGCGATGTGCGATCAGCGACTTGTCGTAAGGCAACGCAACAACCGCCGAGCCCTCTTCCACCGGGGCCAGGGAGACCAGAAACTGCGCCAGACGCTGTGCGCTGGACCGGGTTTGTAACTGCTCAACCTGATTTACCAGCGAATGGAGATGGCGCGACATGGCGCCAAGCATCAAAAAGGCGAGATCCGGATGTTTATTCAACTGATCGCGGAAAACCCTGGAATGAACGGCGACCAGGCGGCTGTCCTCCACGACCTGGGCGGCGGCCGGATAACGCCCGCCGATAAACATGGCGGCTTCGCCAAAGGTCTCGCCGGCGGTGAACACGCCGAACACCGCCTCGTCGCCCGCCATGGACGGCCGGAACACCTTCACCCAGCCCTCCAGGACAATATAGAAGGCCTGGGCATCTTCGCCCTGTTCAAACAGCATGTGATTTTTGGCATGCTGCCGCGACACGGAACCATGCAACAATTGCAGCATGGATTCGTTGTTTAGACCCGCGAACATGCGGGTTCTCTGAATGATTTTCAGATCGTTCGAGTCCATGCCTGAAACAGCCCCCGGCTATATAAAATCCGTCAATTTCTTGCGAGTCAGTTTAGCGACTATACCGATACGATAATAGATTGTCTCTGCTCGCCGGGTCAACGCCACCATAAGTAGAATATACGGTCCGGCCTATAACTTGACTTATGTCAAGGGCTATCCGCAAATCTTCACCTAGGCTTGTGCGTACTCTGATGCGGATCCACTCTCCGGTTCAGTGTATCGTGGCAAACTACTTGCGTTTGCGCTATACACGGACTTGGCCAATCGGTCCGTACGAGAACCAATAGCGCACGGGAGAACGGTGCAATGAGTGAAAAGAAAATAAATTCCGCCCCTGAAACCGGGGGGGGACCAAGCGGCGGCGACGATGAACCCATCCCCTTCATGCAGCGATTTTTAGACAATCACTTTCTGCTGCTGGCCCTGGGCGTGGCCATCCCCTCTGTCCTCTATGTGATATGGGGAATCGCCGAGATCATCAGCATCCCCATGGCGCAGTAACCGGAGGAACATGACATGGCAATATTCCCCCCTGAACAACGGATATGGTGGAAACAGCCGCTGCACAAGCAAGAGTTGGTGTGGATCGGCGTCTGCATAATATGGGCGCTGACGATGTTTTTCACGATGATCGTGTGGCATTCGATCGGCGAACAGAACTTGTCGAACGAGGCCTATCAGATCAGCCCCGACAAATTCGAACAGCGAACCATGGAGATGGTCGAAAAATACCAGGTTCGCGAGGAAGGCGATACTGGCGTGCCGGTGGTCCATCCGCCGGCGGAAACCGACATCTACATGCTGGCGCGAACCTACGAGTGGTGGCCGGTGCTGGAGTTGGAAAAGGATAAATCCTATCGGCTGCATCTATCGTCGATGGATTTACAGCACGGTTTCTCGCTGCAGCCGACCAACATCAACGTCCAGGTTCATCCCGGCTATGAGCTGGTGATGACCGTAACGCCCAACGAGTCGGGCGAGTTCGGCGTTATCTGTAATGAATTCTGCGGGATCGGGCACCATACGATGGTTGGCCGTATCCACGTGGTCGAATAGAGGGAGTACGGAAAATGGCAGTATCCTCCGCGGACGCCTCGCAATTCAGAACCTGTCCGGATACCGGACTCCCGGTTCACCTTCCCGCCCAGAACCTGATCAAGGCCAACGCTGTCTTTGCGGTGGTTTTTCTTTTGATCGGCGGCATTCAGGGGCTGATGGTGGCGCTGACCCGCTGGCCCGCGGTTAAGTTGCTACCGGATGACTGGTTCTATCTGATCCTGACCGGGCACGGGATGAATGTTCTGCTGTTCTGGATCATATTCTTCGAAGTCGCGATTCTCTATTTTGCATCGGCAATCCTGTTGAAATGCCGGATTGCCACACCAAAGCTGGGCTGGGTTTCCTTCGCCCTTATGGTGATCGGCGCGGTTCTCGCCAACGTCGCCGTCATGCAAGGCGATTCCTCGGTTATGTTCACTTCCTACGTACCGATGAGGGCGGAGCCGCATTTCTATCTCGGCATCATTCTGTTCGCCGTGGGCGCGTTGGTCGCATGCTTCGTCTTCTTCGCCACCCTGGTAATAGCCAAGGACGAGAAGACCTATGAAGGATCGATCCCGCTGGTAACCTTCGGCGCCATGACCGCGGCGATTATCGCTGTCTTCACCATCGCATCCGGCGCGATCATCCTGATCCCGACCATGCTGTGGTCCATGGGCCTGATCGGTGACATCGACCCGATAATGTACAAGGTCATCTGGTGGGCCATGGGGCATTCGTCGCAGCAGATCAATATGGCGGCCCAGGTCGCCGTCTGGTACTGCATCGCCGCCATGTTGCTGGGCGCCAAGCCGCTGTCCGAGAAGGTCAGCCGCATGGCGTTCCTGATGTATATCCTGTTCCTCCAACTCGCCTCGGCACATCATCTTCTGGTGGAGCCCGGCATCAGTTCGGAATGGAAGATATTCAACACCAGCTACGCCCTCTACCTCGCGGTGATCGGCAGCATGATCCACGGGCTGAGCGTCCCCGGCGCGATCGAGGCGGCACAACGCCGCCGCGGCTTCGACCAGGGCTTTTTCGGATGGCTGCGCAAGGCGCCATGGGGCAATCCGGCATTCTCCGCCATGTTTACGTCCCTGGTCTATTTCGGCTTCCTGGGCGGAATCTCCGGCGTGGTGATGGGTACCGAGCAGCTGAACCTGATTATGCACAACACACTGTATGTGCCGGGTCATTTCCACGCCACGGTGGTGGCGGGAACGACGCTCACCTTCATGGGCATCACCTATCTTGTGGTGCCGTTGATCTTCCGCAAGGAGATCATGTTCCCGAGACTCGCCCAATGGCAACCTTACCTGTTCGGGGTCGGCGTGGCCGGTATCTCGGTGTTCATGATGGGCGCCGGTACGCTTGGCGTGTCGCGCCGGCATTGGGACAGCTACTTCAGCGATGCCGCCATGGCCTTCGAATACCCGCCCGCGGCAATCCTCTTGTTGTCGCTGAACGGTTTGGCCGGGATACTGGCGGCGGTTGGCGGTGGATTGTTCTGCGTCATTATCGTCGCCTCGGTGTTCTTCGGTAAGACACGCGAGGACAGCGCCGCACAGACAAACCCGATTATCGGGATCGGCGGCGGCGAGGTAGCGTCCAGCTACGGTAGCGAGGGAACTCTCAAGCTGCCGGGGACCATGACGCTGATCGCCATCTTCTTCATCGCCTTCTTCCTCTACTACTGGGTTAACTGGAAGTATCTCTCCGAGGTCTGGCCTCTGAACTGACGCCTTCCAACAGGAGTAAAGGAGAAAACCATGCGAGCTACGGCCGGACATATATATTCGGTACTCAAGTTGCGGATTGGCATCATGATCGCCGTATGCGCTCTGGCCGGGCTCGCAGTCACCCCGGGGGCGGCGCCCCCGGCTTGGCAGATTGCAGTCCTGGGGCTGGCCGTATTGCTATCCTCGGCCAGCGCCGGAGCCTTCAATCACTACGTGGAGCGCGATCTCGATGCCAAGATGGCGCGAACCCGCAACCGGCCCTTCGTTACCGGTCGCTTCCGGCCCGGTCTCCCCTGGCTTTGGGCCATCGGGGCGATGCTGGTCGTCTCGGTCGGGGGCGCGGCGCTGATCCTGAACATACAGGTCGCGCTCCACACCTTTCTCGGCGCCTTCGTTTACGGCGTTGTCTATACGGTCTGGCTGAAACGCCGTACCGCCTGGAATATCGTATGGGGAGGACTGGCCGGCAGCTTTGCGGTGCTGGCCGGCGCCTCGGCCGTCAACCCTGGCTTGGCCGCCGAGCCCGTATGGCTGGCAATCGTGCTCTTCCTGTGGACCCCGCCCCATTTCTGGAGTCTCGCCATAGCCTTGCATGACGACTACAAGGCGGCCGGTGTACCAATGCTCCCCGTCGTGGTCGGAGACACCAAGGCGGCCTGGATCATACTGGCCCACACAATCGCGGTGGTTGCCGCATCTATCGTGCCTGCCTTCTATGGGCTTGGCTGGATATATCTGGCGACGGCGATGGTTGGCGGCGGGTGGTTTATCCACCGCAGCATTCAACTGGTCAAGGCCCCGTCGCGCAAGACCGCCATGGCCAATTTCTTCGCGTCTCTCATACAATTGGGATTACTGCTCGTTGCTGCTATGCTGGATCCGTGGATCCTGGGTTAGGGAGAGACAGTTTGAGAGTCCGTTTGGTTACAGCCGCCACAATTATGGCGTTGAACGTGGGTGCCTTGTCGGCAAACGCCGGCGAGCCTGAGTTTGACGACAAGGCCGCGCTAGAGGTCAGCCGTGCCGCTATCGGCCGGCAACTTGCCGATTACAGTTTTAAGGACGGCGAGAGCAGGCCGGTCAAATTGTCCGATTTCGAGGGCCAGCCGGTCCTGATCAACATGGTCTATACGTCATGTTCCCATTATTGCCCGATTACCACCCAGACGCTCGCAGCTGGCGTGGAGGCCGCGATAGATGCGCTGGGCGAAGACAATTTTTCGGTGCTGACCATCGGTTTCGACGTTCGCAACGATAAACCGTCGCGCATGCGGGCATACGGACGAGAGCAGAATATCGATTTCCCGAACTGGCACTTTCTCGCCGCAGATTCCGAAACCGTGCTGGCGATGACCGAGCAGACAGGCTTCATCTATTACCCGTCCGCGCAAGGATACGACCATCTGGCCCAAACGACGCTCCTAGACAAGGACGGACGCATCGTCCGCCAGCTATACGGCACCGACCTCACCGTGCCCCAGGTGGTGGAACCATTGAAACGGCTTCGCGCCGGCCAGGCTGCGGAGCTGGTGACAGTGGACAATATCATCGAGCGCATACGGTTGTTCTGCACGCTCTACGATCCGGACCGCGACGCCTACCGTTTCGACTGGTCTTTCTTTGTCGGGTTGGCTATCGGCACGCTCAGCATCGGCTTGATGACCACCTTCTTCATCAACCAGCTTCTCCTGTACCGCAGGGCCCGCCCGTAAAGGTAGCGGCGTCTGAAGCTGGCCCCATCTGTTTCTGTTTACCGGACAAAAGGAATACCGCACCGATATGGCGATCGTGAAACATCAATTACGCTTGGGGTTCGCCTGGCTGGAAGCGCTGTTCGACCGTATTTTCTCGCCTGCATGGAACCCGCTCTATCATCTCGGCGCGCTGGGCTTTTTCTACTACTGGATTGTCGCGGTCACCGGTATTTATCTCTATCTGTTTTTCGATACAGGGATCACCGAGGCCTACGACTCCATCGAATCCATTACATACGAACATTATTATATCGGCGGGGTTATGCGCAGCCTGCACCGCTATGCCTCGGACGGAATGGTGGCAATGATGATGGTCCATATATTGCGGGAGTTTTCGCTGGACCGTTACCGGGGTGCACGCTGGTTTACCTGGATAACAGGCCTGCCGATCCTGTGGCTGGTCTATGCAGCAGGCGTCAGCGGCTACTGGCTGGTCTGGGATAAGCTGGCCCAGTATATCGCCATCGCCACGGCGGAATGGCTGGACTGGCTGCCTGTCATCGGCGGCACTGTCGCGAGAAACTTCCTCGACCCTGCCCAGCTGGATGACCGCTTCTTCACCCTGATGGTGTTCATGCATATCTTCCTGCCGCTGTTTTTGCTGTTCGTCCTGTGGATTCATCTGCAGCGGGTAACGCGGCCCACCATAAACCCGCCGCGCGGACTGGCTGCCGGTACATTCGCGATGCTGCTGGTCCTGTCTTTCGTAAAACCGGCCATCAGCCACCCGCCGGCAAATCTGTCACTCGTGCCTTCCGAGGTAGGGTTGGATTGGTTCTACCTGCCGGCTTATCCACTGATGGATATCATAGGCAATGGAGGGCTTTGGGGACTGACGGTAGTTTGCAGCCTGCTATTGTTCCTGTTGCCGTGGCTACCACCGCTTCGCCGGGCCAAACAACGGGCTGCCATCGTCGATCTCGCTAATTGCAACGGTTGCACCCGCTGCGCCGACGATTGCCCGTTCGCCGCAATCGACATGCGCCCGCGCAGTGACGGTCGCCCATTCACGCGCGAAGCAGTGGTCGACCCGGCCCTGTGTGTTGCCTGCGGCATCTGCGTGGGTTCGTGCCCCACCGCCATGCCCTTCCGGCGCGCTAGCGCCCTGGTCCCCGGTATCGATCTGCCCGAGGCAACAGCGGCGAACTTGCGCGACCGGGTCGATGCCGCCGCCGGGCAACTGTCCGGTAATACCAGGGTCGTCATCTTCGGCTGTGAAAGCGGCTATGACATTGAACGGCTGGCCTCGGAAAGCACTGCCGGCATTCGCATTCCCTGCGTCGGCATGCTGCCGCCATCCTTCATTGATTACGTTCTTTCACGCGGGTTGGCGGACGGCGTGATGCTGTCGGGCTGCAGCGAGGGGGAATGCCATCAAAGATTCGGTATCGAATGGACCAAGGCGCGACTGGCGCGCACCCGTGACCCATATCTGCGCAAACGCGTGCCGGACGAGCGCATCGAGACAGTCTGGGCGCCGCCTGTCGAGTCCTGGACCCATCGCAGCCGACTGGCCGATTTCGCCAAACGGCTGGAAACCGAAACCACGGACCATCCCGTCAAAGCGGCAAACCAGGAGCCGAAAATATGAGTGGGATCGTCAAATGGGGCGGTCAGGCCGTGATCTATGTGGGCATGGCGCTGTGGCTGGGCTATTTCGCCAACATGCCGGTCTATACACATCTCGACCCGAAACTTGCGGTGATCAAATTGAGCGTGGTTCACAGCGCCCAGCGCAAGTACGAATGCCGTAAACGCACGCAAGAAGAGCTTGAAGCGATGAACCCCAACATGCGCAAGCCGCTCGACTGCCCGCGCGAAAGACTGCCGATCCACCTGGAACTCCTGTTGGATGGCGTTGTTGTCTACGACGAGATGCTGCAACCCGCCGGCCTGTCGCGCGGTAGCCAGGCACGCGCCTACAAGCGCCTGCCCACGACCGCCGGCCAGCATGAAATCGTGGTGCGCATGGTCGATTCCGCACGGACCGAAGGTTACGACTACAGCAGGGCGGCGCAGATCATATTATCACCAGGTGAAAACTTCGTGATCGATTTCAGGGCGGACTCAGGTGGCTTCGAATTCATCGGCCTTGCGGTCGACTATCTTCCAGAAAGTTGAAAGAACCAGACATGCCTCTGATTGAATGGAAAGACGAGTTTGAGATCGGCATCTCTTCGGTGGATTACGAACATCGCGGCATGATCCAGATGATCAACAAGCTACACGGCAAGCTGGCCGAAAATACCGACAAGGACATGATCTCCGACTTCCTGGGCGAAATTCACTCTCTCGTGTCGGCCCATTTCGCGCTCGAGGAAAGGGAAATGATCGAGATGGCCTATGACGCGTTCGAGGAACACAAGGACGATCACGAGGATCTGCTCGACCAGATTCGCGACATGATGGACGAATTGGAACAGGACGACAGCGGCGATATAATGAAAGACCTCAGCCGACGCCTGAACCACTGGTTCACGGAACATTTCCGCACCCGTGACGCCAGTCTGCATAATTTCCTGACCTCCATCAAAGGCTGAACAGGGGGATACCCCCCTGCCCCGCCCCCGAAAGTCACCGGCAAAACGCCTCCACTTTCCGGTTATGCGCCACGATTTGCTCGGCAGTGGGCCGC
>JADFVY010000006.1 GCA_015222795.1 Pseudomonadota bacterium
ATTCTCTCCCCCACCGCCCCGGGCAAAAGGAAGGGCCGCCGCATCCCCCGCGACGGCCCTTTCTCGTTATCTGGTCTCGTTGACTGGATTTGACCGGGACAGTTCTTAAACTTCCACGGTCTCCTTGACCTTTTTCTTTCCTGGCTTCTCGGGCGGATAGCTGAGCTTCAGACCGCCGTCTTCCAGTTCGACCCGAACAAATCCGCCCTTGGCCAACTTGCCGAACAACAGTTCTTCGGCCAACGGTTTCTTGATGTGCTCCTGGATTACCCGACTGAGCGGTCGGGCACCGAAGGTGATGTCATAGCCCTTCTTGGCAAGCCAGTCGCGGGCTTCGTCCGAAAGCTCGATGATCACATTACGATCGGCCAACTGGACTTCCAGTTCCATCACAAACTTGTCGACGACGCGCGACACGGATTCCGGTTTCAAACTGTCAAAACCGATAACCGCATCCAGGCGATTCCGGAACTCGGGCGTGAACATGCGATTGACGGCTTCGTGGTCGTCGCCGACGCGCGCTTCCCGGCCAAATCCCATGGCCGGTTTCGCCATATCCGCGGCGCCCGCATTGGTCGTCATCACCAAGACGACATTGCGGAAATCGATCGTCTTGCCGTTATGGTCCGTCAGTTTGCCGTGGTCCATCACCTGCAGCAGGATATTGAACAGGTCCGGATGGGCCTTCTCGATTTCGTCCAGCAACAGCACCGAATGGGGATGCTGGTCGATGATGTCGGTCAGCAGCCCGCCCTGATCGAATCCGACATAGCCCGGCGGCGCGCCGATCAGGCGGCTGATGCTGTGGCGCTCCATATATTCCGACATATCGAACCGCTGCAACTCGACGCCGAGAATGCGGGCCAATTGACGCGTGACCTCCGTCTTGCCGACACCGGTGGGGCCGGAGAACAGATAGCTGCCAATCGGTTTTTCAGGCTCGCGAAGGCCGGCACGCGACAGTTTGATCGCCGCCGACAGCTCTTCGATCGCCTTGTCCTGACCGAATACGACGGATTTCAAATCGCGATCCAGACTCTGCAACGCCTTGGTATCGCTCTTCGAAACCGATTTCGGCGGGATACGGGCGATCTTGGCGACCACCGCCTCGACATCCTTAACCGAGATAATTTTCTTGCGCCGGGATTCGGGCAGCAGCATCTGCGCCGCGCCGACTTCGTCGATCACGTCGATTGCCTTGTCCGGCAGCTTGCGGTCATGGATATAGCGCGCCGACAGTTCGACGGCGGCGCGGATCGCCTCGCCGGTGTAGCGGACATTATGATGCTTTTCGTAGTAGGGTTTCAGACCCTTCAGGATTTTCACCGTGTCGTTGATCGTCGGCTCCACCACGTCGATTTTCTGGAAACGCCGAACCAGCGCGCGGTCCTTCTCGAAGTGATTGCGAAACTCCTTGTAGGTCGTCGAGCCGACGCAGCGCAGCGTGCCACTGGCCAGCGAGGGCTTCAGCAGGTTGGACGCGTCCATAGCACCGCCGCTGGTAGCGCCCGCGCCGATTACCGTGTGGATCTCGTCGATAAACAGGATCGCGCCCTCCAGATCCTCCATCTCGCGCAGCACGGCCTTCAGCCGTTCCTCGAAATCGCCGCGATAGCGGGTGCCGGCCAGCAGCGCCCCCATATCCAGAGAATAAATCGTGGCGTCCTTCAAAACCTCCGGCACCTCGCCGTTGACGATGCGGCGCGCCAGGCCCTCGGCGATGGCGGTCTTGCCGACGCCGGGCTCGCCGACATAAAGCGGATTGTTTTTCTGCCGGCGGCAGAGCACCTGGATCGTTCTGTCCACCTCATCGTGGCGGCCGATCAGCGGATCGATTTTGCCCTTGGCCGCCTTTTCGTTGAGATTGACGCAATAGGCGTCAAGTGCCTCGGTACCCTTGCGGTTTTGCCTGTCTTCCGAGGCTTCATCGTCAACGCCCTCGACGCCGCGGGTCACGCTGAGACCGGGCTCCTTGGCGATGCCGTGGCTGATATAGTTGACTGCGTCGAAGCGCGTCATGTCCTGCTCCTGCAGGTAATAGACGGCATGGCTTTCGCGTTCGGCGAAGATGGCAACCAGCACATTGGCGCCCGTGACTTCCTCGCGACTGGACGACTGGACATGGATGACCGCGCGCTGCATGGCGCGGTTGAAACTTTCCGTGGCCCGCGGGTCGGCCAGCGAGTCCGTGATAAGATATTCCAGATCGTGATCGAGATAGGAAAGCAGATCGTCGCGCAGCTTGTCGAGGTCCACGCCACAAGCGCGCAGAACGGCAACCGCGTCCTGATCCTCGGTCAACGACAACAGAAGATGTTCAAGTGTTGCAAACTCATGCCTGCGATCACTGGCGTAGGTCATGGCGCGGCGAAATGTTTCCTCTAGATTATTCGAAGGCACTCCGGTCATTCCTTTTCAAGCGTGCATTGCAGTGGATGTCCATTTTCCCGGGCTGAATCCATTACCAGGGTCACTTTCGTCTCGGCAACCTCGTATGTGAACACGCCACATATACCAACGCCCCGTTGATGGACATGCAACATGATTCGTGTCGCCTCTTCTATATTTTTACCGAAAAACCTTTCCAGTACGTCAACAACGAACTCCATTGGCGTATAATCGTCATTCAGCATGAGCACTTTGTACATCGAAGGCTTCTTTGTTTTGGCGCGTGAACGAACGACAACCCCAGTGCCTGGTTCGTTTCCGCCATTATTATCCCTGCCGGCCATACCGTAAATCCGTTTGCTCATTCTCAATGAATTATATTGGATTATATCAGTCCGAGAAAAGGGGCGGAAAGGGAGTAATTCGATTGTTGCAAGTTTTGGGCCATTTACCACGCGGCGCGAGGAGCGCAATTTCGGGCGCTGACGGGCTCTATTGCGCATCGTCAGACCCTTGCATTGCGCCGGCAATGGTCACCGCGTCGGAACGGGTCACTCCGTGTTCCTTGAGATAATAAACCGCATGGCTCTCCCGTTCGGTGAAGATGGCAGCCAGCACGTTCGCGCCGGTGACTTCCTCGCGGCCCGACGACTGGACATGGATGACCGCGCGTTGAAGAGCGCGGTTGAAGCTTTCCGTGGGGCGCGGGTCGACCGGCGGGTCCGTGACCAGATACGTTAATTCGTGATCGAGATAGGACAGCAGGTCCTCGCGCAATTTGTTGAGGCCGACGCCGCAGCCGCGCAAAACGAAAACCGCATCCTTGTCCTCGGTCAGCACCAACAGCAGATGTTCGAGCGTTGCGAACTCGTGCTTGCGGTCGCGGGCGCAGGCCATGGCGCGGTGGACTGTTTCGTCGAGCATGGGTGACGGCACGGCTTCGTTCCTCCTAGTGGAGTAAATCTAACGGATGGTACCCATGGGATCGCGTTTCCCATCTTCCCGGAAGCAATTGCAGAAGGCGATGACGCAACTTAACCGCACAGCCGTCGAACATACAGGCTATGATCGCCACCCGGCCCGTGCATTTTCCAGTTAAACTACTATTATTCGAAATTTCCCCGCGTTGAAAAGGGGCAAATGGAGGTTATTCGCCATTGCTTGAAGACCTGAACCGGCGCCTTGCCTCGGTGCAACGGCTGAACTCCCCGGCCGACGCTGTTTACGGTGTATCGCCCCGGGCGCGCGGCAGACGCGACAATGGCGTGCCCGGCAACGCATTCGCCTGCCCTGTTTGCGGCGGGGTTTATCGCCGTTTCCTGCCCTTCGGCCTGAATGGGCGGCGCAATGCGCGCTGTCCCGGCTGCGGCTCACTGGAGCGTCACCGCTTCATGTGGATGCATTTGCGCGACCGGCACCGGCTGATGCAGCGGCGGCTCAGGCTGCTCCATATTGCGCCGGAGCAATGCATTCACGATATTTTGTCCGAAATACCTGGCCTGCGCTATGTTTCGGCCGACATGTTCGACCCGGCGGCGGACCGGGCCGCGGACATGACCGCCCTGCCCTTCGGCGACGCATCGTTCGATTTTGCGATCTGCAGCCATGTGCTGGAGCATATCGAGGACGACCGAACGGCGATGGGTGAATTGTTCCGGGTGCTGGTTCCCGGCGGCCGGGCCGTGGTGATGGTGCCGATCGAAATGGACCGCCCGGAAACATACGAAGACGCGTCGATCGACACCGCGGCCGGCCGGGACGCGGCCTTCGGCCATCCCTATCATGTGCGGATATGTGGCGCCGACTACCCCGATCGCCTGCGCGATGCGGGTTTTGAGGTGGAACTGGCTTACAGCCGCACCATGACGCCCCACATGCGCCGTTTATGGCGGATTAACAAGACCGTGTTGTTCGATTGCCGGAAGCCATGACAAAAGAAAACGGCCCGGCGGAAAACCACCGGGCCGCCTCTAACATCACTGCCAGTCGAATTGTCAGGCGGCGATCTTGCCGGCCTTTGCGACCGCGGCGGTGAGCTGCTGCTGGATCGGCTGGAACGCCTCATTGGCGACCTTCAGCGACAGTTCGGAGAGCTTGGTGCCTTCGCTGAGCGATTTGTCGAAGCTCTTGCGGGCGATTTCACCCTGGAGTTCAACGGCCTCGTTTAAGGATTTTACCGAAAACAGCGACTTGGCGGCCTCGCTGTTGGTCTCGGCGGCTTCCTGAGCGAGGGCGAGATACGCCTTGCCGAAATCCTCGGCGCCCTTGGCCCAGATGGCGCCGGCCTTGATCAGCGCGTCCACGCCTTCCTTCTGGATGGCGGCGAATTCGTCATAGCCCTTGACCACGGCCTCGTTGGCCTTTTCGACCTGGGCCTTGGTGGTTTCGACGACCTGCTCGTAGGCTTCAACCGTTGCTTCGGTGGCCTTCGGCGCAGTTTTGGTCTTGCTCTGGGTGCTCATTCCATAATCCTCTTCACATAGGGGTGAGGCGGTCGAACCGCTTGTCTGAATTGCTGCACTGCAGCATCGGCAATGAGATAAATGGTGCACCGCACAATGTCAAGAGGGCATTTTCATAAAATTTGATGATCCATACCGACATGCCCCCTTCCTGCAGGGCATAAAAAACGGGGCAGCCAAAGGCCGCCCCGTCTCTTGAACCGATATGCGCGGATATCAGAAGCTGATCGTTACGCCCATGGCCAGCACGGGGTAATATTTAAAGGAAGACGCATCGTCTTCGAGCTGCGCCGACTCGGCCGCCAGCTCGTCGGCGTAAAGACCGTTAAACACGGCGTTTGTAGTGGTCAGGTTCACATCGGGGCTGCCCTGGAAAAGAACGCCGCCGGTAATGAAGAAACTGACCGGAACGAATCCCTGGAAGGTGCCGTCATAGCCGAGACCGATATAAGGCGCCCATTCGGTGCCGAACGACATCGTGCCGATAATCCGGTCACTGCCGGCGCCGGCGAAAACCTGATCGTCGATCAGGACGTCCGTCTCCGGGTCGGCATTGAAATCGAATTCGTTATTGTTGTAGTAGACGCCGCCCGACAGCACGAACCCGGCGCCAATCGGTGACAGGGCCAGCGGATGAAAATCGGCGATCAGGCCGTAGGTGGCGAAGCTGGCATCCACATCGTAATCGATGCCGCCGAAACTGTCGCCAATGATTTCCGCGCCCGGCACGTCCATATCGCCGAAATTGGCGTTAAACCGGATAGCGATGAAATCCGTCATCGAGACTGCGGCATGCACGCCGTAACCAAGCGTGCCGACACCCAGGCCTACCGCCATATCGGCCCGGGCCGGCGCCGTGAACGAGGCCAGGCCGAGTGAAACTGCAATGATTGAAAGAATTTTGCGCATCTGAAATGTACCTCTGAAAAAACCAACGAATAGTTTCATGAAGGCGCAGATTAGCAATGACTCGTTAAGAATCGTTAAAGGGCGAAGATTATTCCCATATGTGCATTAGGGCAATATCCGATCAAACGGAACCGGTCCGGTTCAGTTTGATCGGGTAAAATTGCCCGCAATTTCAAAGGGCTAGCATCTTTATCCGATCTATTGGAACCGCATAAGCGATTCCAATAGATCGGATGATGCTCTAAGTTATCTTTCGCCAATAATCGACGCGATGGCGGCGGCGGCCAGACGGGCTTCCGACGGGTCGGCCCGCGAGGTCAGCACCACCGGCACTTTCGCACCCATGACGATACCGGCCGCGGTGGCGCTCATGAAATAGACCATTTGTTTGAACAGGAAGTTTCCGGACTCGAGATTCGGCACAACCAGGATATCGGCCTGGCCGGCGACGGGGCTGTCGACACCCTTGATTAGCGCCGCCTCGGGCGATACCGCATTGTCGAAACCGAATGGCCCGTCGACGATGGCGCCCTTCACCGCGCCGTTGTTGGCCAGGCGCACCACTTCATCCGCCTCGACACTGGAAGGCATCGCCGGATTGACGGTTTCCGCGCCCGACAGCATGGCGACCTTCGGCGACTCCATTCCAAGACTTTGTGCCAGTTCCACGGCGTTCAACACTATATCCAGCTTTTCCGCCACGCCCGGCTGCACATTCACCGCGGCGTCCGTGATGTGAATGACACGATCACGGCCGGGCAGTGTCATATGGAATATATGGCTGACCCGCCGGTCGGTTCTAAGGCCGGCGCTACGCGTCAGGATCGCGCGCATCAACGTATCGGTATGAATATGCCCCTTCATCAGCGCCGCGACCTCTCCGCCGCGCGCAAGCGACGCCGCTGTTTCCGCCGCTTGACGCTCGCCATCCGCCGGGACCAGACGAATTCCCGAAATATCCCAGCCGATCTGACGTGCAATTTCGTTGATGCCATCCGCCTCGCCAACCAGGACGGGTTCGATGAAGCCCCCTTCGGTCGCACGTCTGGCGCTGTCCATAACCAAAGGATGACCAGCTCCTACCACGGCCATGGGCAAAGGCGATAACCCCGATGCTCGCTTGGCTAAATACGGTGGGAACTCGAAAGGAATTTTGCTCAGCATGATGTTACCAATCTATCCAAATGCGGCCCGGGCCATGCCCGCCAGGGCCAGCAGTACCAGCAGCAGCAGGGTGAAACGCCGGTACGAATCGGGGCCGGCGCTCGCAAACTTCCGGCCGCCGATCGCCACGCCCACGAATAGCGGCGGCAGGAATAACGCAACCCGCCAAAGGCTTTCCACGGTAAGCAGCCCGAAGGCCCCGGTGACAGCCGCGCCGTAGAGCCCCATCAACATCAGATAGAGCGTCAGCACGGCGCGTGTCGTGGCCGCCGGAATCGACGCGGCCAGCATATACACTACCACTGGCAGGCCGCCGATCGCCGCGGCGCCGAACATTCCGCCCGAAACCAGCCCCGTTGCGCCATGGGCCGCCACACCGGGCGGGCGGCTGAAAACAATACCTCGCCACACCATCAGGCTGGCGCCAAGCACCAGCAGCGAAATCACCCCACGCATCGCCGAATCCGGCAAGCTGGCGAGCAACCAGGCGCCGGCCGGGACGGCGGGAACGGCGCCGGCCAGAAGCCCGCCCATGACCTTCCAGTCCAGGTCATGGCGCACCGCGGGCAACATGCGCAGGCTGGCGGCTGCCTCCAGCAGCAGCGTCATCGGCACGATTTCGGCCGGCGGCAACACCAGCGATATACTGCTGACCACCAGCGCAGACAGGCCAAAACCGCTGAACCCGCGAATCACCGACGCCACGAAAACCATCGCCATGCAGAACAAAAGCGAGGGCAGATCCAGTCCGGTCGCCGCGGTGAGCCATGCCATCCGTCGTCAGCCGTGGATTGTCACGGTCCCCGCGACCGGATCGACGGTAACCTCGTCGCCGGTCTTGATCGCCAGGGTGATGTCGGTCTCGAACCGGTCCATGAAGGGCAGATCGGCCAGCGCCGCGCCCTGGGCCATGATCGGGTTGGCGGCATTCAGCAGCAGCGCCGCCGGCGCCATGCCGCGCGATTTCATCTCGTACAGCATCCAGGCCGTCGCGACACCGCCCTTGGCGGTGTTCAGCACCAGGATCTTGCCGACATAGGATTCGCCGCACAGCTTGTGGGCGGGCCGCGAGAACACGCCTTTGAGCCGGTCCAGATCATAGCGGGCACTGAAATCGTCGCTGGCGACCAGCGCCGTTGCGGTGACCGGCGCCCCGATCCCCACATGGGCCTTGATGTTGCGCCCGCTCATTGGCTCATCCTCCCGGCGCAGGCGGCGTCGATGCATTTGTCCATCGGCGCCAGAACCGGCTCGTAGCCGTAACCCGCGATGATGTTGACCAGCTTGGCCGAGTTGGTAAGCAGACGCTTCCAGCCATTGGCCTCGCCGATTTCGCGGGCGTACATCTGATAAAAACAGACGCCCTTCAGCACGATGCCGCCGGCCTCCTCGATCGTGGCGGTCAGGCCCATGCGGTCGCAGGCGAACTTGATTTCCGGCGAGGTCGCGATCAGCAGCGTGGTCTTGTCGCTGATCTTGCGGCCCTTCAACAGCCCGGCCAGCGACTGCATCTCGACCAGCGACTGCTGGGGCGCGGCGAACACTACCACATCCACGCCATCGTCATGCAGGCCGAAACTCTCGTAGAAGGCATCGATATCGGCCCGGCCTATGATCTTCGGATCGGGCATGGGGCCGTCGAATACGTCGCCCAGATCGTGCGCCTCGGGCGTCACGCCGATCATGTGGAACAGCGGCACCGAGCCATAGCTGGCCAGCGCCGCGCCGAAATGTTTCAGCTCGTCGGAGGTCGGCGGACCCTCGATGCCGTCGAGCACCGGCACCGTCCAGTAGGAGCCCACGGCCCGGCCCACGACACCACCCAGCGCGCCCCAGTCGCTAAGCGTTTGCGGCCGGTCCATGACCGTAAAGCGATGCGTGCCCATGCGGCCGCTGTCCAGATGGGCGCCATAGCGCGGCGTGCGGCCGGTCAGCGCGGCGGCCAGCGCCGACGGTCCACCCTCGAAATTGCTGCGCGCGCCGCAGACGGAATTGGCATAGATCGTCGATCCCGTGTCGCCAAAAGCGACATGTTCGCCGAAGGCAGGCGGGAATATTGTCTGGTAGTTGATGCAGGTATCCGTCATCAGGAAATTCATCGCCGTGAAAGCATTAATGGCGCGCTGTTCCAGCGCCACCCAGGCCTCCTGCTGGCCAAGCCGCTTGTAGGCGTCGAAATCGACCCCGCGCGGGTCGGTGACCGTGGGCACGCGGACCTTGCGTTCTTCCTCGGGATACGACGCCAGCTCCTCCAGCCAGGCCACGCC
>JADFVY010000376.1 GCA_015222795.1 Pseudomonadota bacterium
CCAGCGCGAATGAAATGACTTCGCGAATGTGCGAATCGTCATCGACAATCAGGATATGTCCGGCCATCCAACATCCTATCATAAGCGATTGTCCGGCGTGTGGATTCGCGATCATTCGACCCTCCATTCGCCGTCCGTCGGCGGCGCATAATATAATCCGGTGTCCGACTTTGCGACCTTCAAAGCCAGGCGATAACACCTGACGGTATATCCGCGCCAGTCGCGATGCCGTTCGGCAAGGCGCCAGGCCAGCCGGGAACGCAACATTCGCGCCGGCATGACGATTTTATGCGGAAGTCGCGGGTGAAGGCATGCGCTGCGGATGGCCTGCATCACGGAGATTTCTCCAGTTGTCTGCGGAAAATAGAAAAACCCGAATGAACGCGGGAAACGGCGTGCCGGGGGAAAGACTCTCGCCCCGGCACGCCATAGCCTCATGAGCGGCGGCGCCGTCGACGGGCGGCGAACAGGCCCGCGAGAGTCAGTACCGCAAGGCCGCCTATAACACCGGGTTCCGGGGCCGATCCGCCACTGAAATTACCGGCGGTCCGGGTCGGCAAGGATGCGTGTTGTGTGCCGTAGGCGGCTTCGCTAACGCCCTCGACCATGGGAAGCGGCACGTCGGCCGACTGGGCCAGCGCGGGTTCGGTGTTGACGATTTTTTCCGACACCGCGACAAAGGACGTCCAGCGTGTCGCCAGCGAGAAGTTCAGTCCGAGATCGGTTATGTCGCTCTCGATCTCCGCGTTGCCGCGCGCGGGCTTGCGCAGATTCGGTCGGGTGGTCAGCACGCGCATATGCTCGGCAATCTGGCTGCGCGCCCAGATCAGGGGAATGCTGGCGCTCTCGGGCGTCTCCCCGGCGTCGGGCAGATCGATCGTGACCGGCATTTCGGCGCGTCGGCCATTGACGAGGCCGCGAACCGTTATCGTATGGCGCCCGGTCCTGGAAAATCGCCCTTGTACGCGGATCGAGTCCCCCGCGAAAAGATCCGGGATCACGGCCGGGGCGATTTGCCCGGCATCGAGCTTGCCCCAGTCGATTTCGATATCGGTCAGAACGGGCGTCTCCAGCTTGCCCGCCATGGCGATCGCGCTGACATGGCCGTCTTCGGTCGGGTCGACGAAGCGAGCAAAGCCGCGCCCCTTTCGCGCCATCTCTGCAAGGAGATAACGATTAACGCTGGTGCCGACGCCAAAGGCAAATATCCTGGCCTTGCCGATCGCGGTGGAGATGAGCTGAAGGACATCGGCCTCGTTGCCGATATACCCGTCGCTGAGGAAGACCACGATCCGCATCGTATCGACGGCTTGTTCCATTCCGAATGCCTTGATGATGGCGTTCGGAACTTCAGTGCCTCCACCCGTCGACAGGCCCTTCACGAAGGCCAGCCCCGATTGGATATTCGCCGCATTTGCGCGCACCGGTTGGGCGGCGAACTCGCTGGCGTCGTTGCCGAAGCGGATGATCCGGAAATAGTCGTCGGGGCGCAGATTTGTCAACGCATGGGCCATGAATGTCTTGCTGGCCTCTATCGGTATCCCTC
>JADFVY010000377.1 GCA_015222795.1 Pseudomonadota bacterium
GTCCGGGTCCGGCGTCTGCCAATGCACCGGAGGAATTCCGTCATTCGAGAGCAGCGGCGCCATCAGCCCCCTGGAGGCCATCCAGATGCGCCCGGGGGTGCGGCGTTCCAGTTCGGCCTCGACGATGCGGCTGGGCGCGCGGGCCGTGCCGCCGAAACAGACCCGTTCCCACTCGTCCTGAATACGAATATAGCGCCGCCGCGCGCCGCGCACGCCGTGCAGCGCCTGGTCCAGCAACCAGCCTTCAGGCCCGTCTCCGCCCGCAAAGGGGACCGCCGCCGCGAAACGGTCCGGATCGCCCTCGGCGACATTGGCCGCCGCCCATAGCCGGCTTAGCGGGAAATACCAGGAAAGGCTGCCAAAGGCGGCACGGTCCAGCCAGGGGCGCGACACCCAGTCGCCGAACCGGTGTTTGAGCACGGATTCGGGCGCCAGCCCGCGCGGCAGGCGATCCATTTTATTCCAGTCGAAAATTGACATTGGCCGCCCCTTCGCTCAGCGCCCGCATTGACGAGACTGCACTCTACCGCAGAAAGCGCATGTAATGCCGGGTATTTTACCGGAAATTTAACTGGTATGGGTCTAGTTAACGGGCGTATCCCCGGTATATCAACCCCGTGAGAGCGTTTGGCGCCAGAGACTTACATCGAAACACCGGATGAGACCGCGGCCCTGCCGCGGCGGTTTCTGTTGCCGCTGGTGGATTCGGCGCATGGCGGCAACGCGGTCGCGGGTGGTGTCGGCATCAAGCCTTTCTGGGTGGACTGGCCGCGGCGATATGAATATGTGCTGATCACCCATTTCGGGGCCACGGGGAATCCGTTGCCGGAATTGCTGTCGCCGGTCCATGAGGGGTCGTTCTTCGATATATACCGGGTCGTGGCGCTGGTGGGATCGTAAAGCAGGCATGACCGCCGGCAAAATAATGAAATGTTAAGCAAGGTGGGGGAAACTCCGTTCGCGGCGGCAATGCCGATGCTCGGCGGCAATGGATTTCACTTATCGACAACTTCTTGGGCTGAATAATTTTTCCGTGGAGAATTGTACGCAATGAGCATGCAAGATAACGATATGGCCGCCGGCGGCCGGCCGGCGTGGCGCGAGGTCGGCGGGGGCCGCCTGGCGATCCTGGCGCTGCTTTTGCTCGGCCATTTGCTGTTTTCCATATTTGCGGTGGCGCCGGGTCATTTCGTCAGCGACGAGGGTAAGTATCATCAGATGGCCAAGGCGTTCGCTGAAGATCAATCCCTGACGCTATGGCGGGAATACCGGGATTTTCCGTCGCCGGAACTGCGTACATGGAACCATTTACCCGGCAAGGACGGCAGCCTGCAGTCCCAGTACCCCTATCTTCATCCCGTCCTGGCCTGGCCGTTCTACAAGATGGCGGGGTTCAGGGGGTTGTTTGCGATGAGTGCGATCGCCTATGTGGCGCTCGCCGGCATTTGTTTCCTGCTGTGCAAGCGGTTGTGGCGCGATCCGCGCATCGCCGCAGACTCCGTTATCCTGCTTACGCTGGGCAGTTATGCCTGGCAGTATTCGCAGGCCGCCTGGTCACAGACGCTTGCCAGTACCTTCCTGCTGGCGGGCGTTTGGTTTGGCGTTTGCGCCGTGCAGGCCGTCGACCGCCGGGCCGCCCTGTTGTATGGTTGGGCGGCAGGCATGGTTGTCGGGCTGGGGGCCGGTATTCGGCTGGACGTATTTTTCATGGCGCCGGCGCTGTTTATTCCGCTGCTGTATGACCGCGCGCCGCGCTGGCGCGTGGCCGGCGCCGCCCTGGTCGGCCTGCTGCCCGGCCTGTTGCTGCTGTCGCTCACCAACTATGCCAAGTTCGGAACGCTGAACCCACTTAGTTATGGCCGGTCGGCGGGTTCCCTATCGATCTCCGGATACATCCCCCTGCTTTCCATGGGGCTGGTCGTACTGTCAGCGGCCTGGATCGGCAGCCGCGATGCCGTATGGGCGATACTGGTCCGCCATCGTCTGGCGTTGTCCGCCGCCGGGGTTGTGCTGGCGTCCGGGTTGGTGTTCCTGGTGCCGACGTTCAGCGGAATGCTGTTGCGTCTGACGCGCGGCGCCTGGATTCTTGTCGCCGACCTTAGCCTGCTCGCGCCGTCGGTAGGTGGCCTTGGCGTAACGCGCGGGCCTTTGGGGTCGATCATGTATGCCGACACGGTCAAGAAGGCCCTGTTGCAGAGCCTGCCCTGGCTGCCGGTCGCGCTGTTGGCCGTCATCGGGGTTCCGCGCCTGCGCGCTTCGGTGCTCGCCCATTCGATTCCGTTGCTGGCCGTCATGGCCTTTCTGACGGTTTATGGCTGGCAAGCATGGCACGGGGGATATGCTTTCAATCTGCGCTATTTTGTGCCGCTGCTGCCGATTTTTGCGGTCTACGGCGCCATGGGCATCCATATGTTGTTGCGAGAAGACGATTCGCCAAAACTGCGTTTTGCCGCTGCGCTAACGGCCGTGACCGCCGGTGTGGCCTGGCTCTTCATGCTGTTCCGCGATACAGAAATCGAGTCGATCGAGGCCGTGACGTTGAAATTGCCCCTGTTTCTCGCGGCCGTCCTGTCCGTCCTGCTGGTGCTGTTCGTGGCGCGGCGCGGATTGACCACGGTCCGCAGGCTGGCGTTCCTGGCGAGTTTCGCCTGTCTGGCCTGGGCATTCGTCATGGCGCTGTTGATGGATTTTCCGCGGACGTGGTTTTTGCGGCAGCACCGATATGAGACCGGTGTGTTTCTGGCCACGCATGTCCCGCGGGACTCAATGCTGTTCGCTAACTACGATCCGGCATCTTTCGCGCTGACGGATGTTCCCGGGGCCAGAAATGCCTGGGTGAGCATGGACGAATACAGGGATTCGCGAAAGATACTGGATATGAGCCTCGCCGCCGGAAGGCCGATCCTTGCCTTTTTCAGCGACGAGGACTGGGTGGAATTCAGGGAACACGGTATGCTCGACGGAATGGAAGCGGTCGAGATCGCCGAGGGACCCAATGCTACGCTTTATCGGCTGAAACCAGTCGAAATATTGACAAACGGACAAACTCAATGAAACTGATCGTCCAGATCCCCTGCCTTAACGAGGAGCACACCCTGCCCGGGACCGTAGCGGATATCCCGCGCAATATTCCGGGCGTGGACAAGGTCGAGGTCTTGATCGTCGATGACGGCTCCACCGACCGGACCGTCGAAGTGGCCCGTGAGGTCGGCGTCGATCACATCGTGCGCCACCGCAACACCAAGGGGCTGGCCCCGGCCTTCCGCACCGGCATCGATGCCTGCCTGCGGCGCGGCGCGGACATCATCGTGAATACCGATGGTGACAACCAGTATTGCGGCGCGGATATCCCGGCGCTGATCCAGCCGATCCTGCGCGGCGAGGCGGATATCGTCGTCGGCGACCGTCAGACCCAATCGGTGCCCCATTTTTCGGCCTTCAAGAAGCTGCTGCAGAAATACGGCAGCGCGGTGGTGCGCCGGGTGTCGCGAACCACGGTGCCCGATGCGGTCAGCGGTTTCCGGGCGATTTCGCGCGAGGCGGCGCTGCAATTGAACATCGTCTCGCCCTTCAGCTACACCATTGAAATGCTGATCCAGGCCGGGCGCAAGAAAATGGCGGTCGCCGCCGTGCCAATCCGCACCAACGCCAAGACCCGCGATTCGCGCCTGTTCAAGAGTATTCCACAGTTCCTGGAACGGTCGCTGACCACCATGGTTCGGATGTATTCCATGTACCGGCCGCTGAAATTCTTCGTGGCGATCGGCGCGGTGATAACTTTTTTCGGCATGCTGCCGATCGTCCGATTCGTATATTTTTATGCGACCGGCGATGGGGAAGGTCACATACAATCGCTAGTCCTGGCGGGCGCGCTGCTGGTGATCGGCCTGATGACTTTCCTGATCGGTCTGGTCGCCGATTTGATCGGCTTCAATCGCCAGCTTATGGAGATGACATTGGAGAAAGTCCGCCGCATTGAGCTGGAAATGGGTATACTCGAGGCCGACAAGACGGCCGTGGACGAGGCGATGCGGAAAGAGCGGAAAAAGGCCGAATGACTCAGTTTTTCCCGGGTTGACACCACTTTATTGATCAGTATGCTGATCAATACCGCAAGGCTATAATTCGGCATACCGGTTGCTCAAACGGGGGACGTGTTTCATGGCGAAGCTGGATGTTGAATTCTGCGGCTTGAACTTCAAGAATCCGATGGTGGTGGCGTCGCTGGAGCCAACCAACAGCCCGGACCTGATGAAACAGTGTTTCGACGCGGGTGCGTCCGGCGCGATCATCAAGACTCTGACCGACATCGAGGACATGGCCCGCCTCACCGAAAACTCGAAATACTGCGTCATGGACCAGGAAGGCGGGATCATCGAGGGTAAGGTTCCCCGCGATTTCGTGTTTTACAGCCGGTCCGGTTATTCAAGCACCTATTACAAGGACTGGATTCCCTATCTGAAGGAAACCCAGGCCTATGCGGCCGAGCGTGGCGCCCATCTGATCGGTAGCGCCGGGGCCAGGGATATCGATGGCTGGATCGATATTTGCCGCACCATCGAGGATTGCGGCCTGCCCATGGTGGAGCTGAATTTTGGCTGTCCGCACCCGGCCATGATGCCCGGCGTGCATGGCGGCAGCATGATCGGCCAGGTGCCCGAGGTCGCGGCCGAGGTGACGCGCCGGGTCTGCGAGGCGGTGAACATCCCGGTGATGATCAAGCTGACGCCCGACCAGGCGCCGGTGCTGGAGGTCGCGCGCGCGGTGAAGGAGGCCGGCGCGGCGGCGGTCACCGCCACCAACCGCTATACCGGCTTTGCCGTCGATATCGAGACCGGCGAGCCGCGGCTGGCCGGCCCGGCGGGCGTCGGCGGCACCTGGACCAAGGTGCTTACCCTGCGCTGGGTGCACAAGATCTATCAGGAGCTCGGCATGCCGATTTCCGGCTCCAACGGCGTTTTCGACCATCGCGACGCCATCGAATTCATCATGAGCGGCGCCGGCATCGTGCAGATCGGCTCGGTGCTGATGATCAAGGGCGTCAAGTGGCTGCCCAACGTCATCAAGGGCATCGAGCGGTTCATGGATGAGCATGGCTACGAGGACATGGCCTCGATGCACGGGCTGGCCGCGCGCAAGGCGGTGCGGGACTATTCCGAGCAGTTCAGCCGCAACCGGGTCCATGCGGCGGTCAATCACGACACCTGCAAGAACCCGACCTGCACCGTTTGCATTCAGATGTGTTTCTATGAGGCGTTGAGCCAGTCGGCGGAGAGCCGCATCGAGGTCCACACCGACAATTGCATCGGCTGCGAGCTCTGCCTGGATGTCTGCCCGTTCGAATCGATCTCGATGAACCCGACCACGGACGAACATTACGACCAGGGCTACTTCCGCATTTCCGACGGCGTGTTCGAGCCACCGGAGAAATTCAGCACCCAGCGGAACCATCCCGACCATATCGGCAAGAAGGCGCTGGCGCGGGCGAAGCCGGCCGCGGAGTAAGGCGGGATAAGCCGATCGCTAGAGCTTTTCGAGTTTGATCGGGGCCGACTCCTGCGTCGGCCGTCTTTGCGAGGCGCGAAGCAACGAAGCAATCCAGAACCGTGCGAGTGTCTCTGGATTGCTTCGCTTTTGGCTCGCAATGACGGGCCAAGGGCCCGCGGAGCGGACCGGAGCCGAACAACCTTGAAATGCCCTAAACGGGCAGGCGGGTCAGATAGATATTGATCTCTTCGTTGCTGGTCGGCGCATGCGACAGGACGTAGGAAGCGTCTTCGGGTTCGAAGAAGATTCTGCGGCCGCAGGCCGACACCCTCTTCGACACGATATCCCGCCAGACTTCCTCGCCCAGAATCGCCTGCGCGGACTCAATTTCATATCGTTCGAACAGCACGCGCGTGGCGTCGCCAAGTTCGACGATCCGGCCGTTCGGCGCGGCCCGGAAAACGGGGTCCGGTTTGCGGTCGGGAAAATCGGCCACTGATTCGAACCGCCTGGTCTTGTAACGCGTGGCGACCGAGGAATAGATACCGACGCACAGCGGAAAGGCGTAGGCCAGGAAGATCGAGAACAGTGACAGGGCGGGGCGCGCCCCGAATTCCCCGGCGAAAACGGCGAACGGGTCCGGCGCGCCGCGAAACCAGGGCACCAGAAGGTGCCCGTAAGCATTGATCAGGGAGCCAACGACCGCAGCCACGATATAGGTCGACCGATCAAACAATTTTTCGGCAATAAGCCGCTGAAGAAGACGAAAATCCATAATACTGCTCGTCCCTTTGATTATTGCTGCCCGTTAGATTCACTCCACTAGAGCCGATCCGCTCTCGTGCAGAGATAGCCGATCGAGTTAATTCTCGATACGGCGCCGCCTGACTGCCCGGATCATACAAGTTCCGTGCCAAAGCGGCCAGACTTCTCACGAGAATGTCAGATCAGCCATGACCCGGCCTGCCACCAGCCACAGGGAGTGTCCGTCCGGAACTGCTTGACATCACAGACTCTTCGTCTTATATGCACAGCACAATTTCTCGCGATCGCGCTATGCGCCGCCCATGAAGGGTGGTTTCAGTCCCGAGACTTTATCCCATAAAACCTACCGTTTGTCCGATTGCGCGGGGAAGACGGCGACGCGCCACGGATGCGGCTCCCATGCACCTTTCAGGGCATGGGCGGGTGTTTGTCGCGCAGAGAGTTATTTTGTTTTGACCGAAGTTACCTTTACCGATCTCGGCCTTTCCGGCCCCCTTCTCAAGGCCCTGGAAGTCGAGAAATATACCCATCCCACCCCGATTCAGGCGCAGGCTATTCCCCTGCTGCTGGAGGGGCGCGACCTGTTCGGGCTCGCGCAGACCGGCACCGGCAAGACCGCTGCCTTCACCCTGCCGCTGCTGCAGCGGCTGAACAAGGACCAGAAACAGCCGGGACGCAATGGCGTTCGCGCGCTGATCCTGGCGCCGACGCGCGAACTGGCGGTGCAGATCGGCGATTCGATCCGCGCCTATTCGCATTTCTGCTCTATTCGCCACACGGTAATTACCGGCGGTGTTCCCCAGGGCCGTCAGGTCAAGGCGATGGCCCGCGGCGTCGATATCCTGGTCGCCACGCCAGGTCGCCTGCTGGATCTCATCAATCAGCGCCATGTGGATTTGCATTCCGCGCAGACGTTCATCCTCGA